>NZ_RAZO01000089.1:5991-12020 GCF_004307535.1 Pseudomonas sp. Sample_9 | reverse complement strand
CTCGTTACCGCTGACGTTGTACTCGCTGGATTTCTGCGACACGCGCAGGATCGAACTGCGCAACTTCACGCTCAGGTCTTTGGCCGGGCCACTTTGCACGACGTACTTGAACTGGTTGAAGATTTCGCGCTCGGTGCCGCCTTCGCTGGTGGACGTGGTGATGTTGTCGCCGCGCACGTAAGCGAAGTTGTAGCTCAGACCTGGAACGCCGAACGAACCAAAGTCCAGGCCATAGCCCAGCTGCCAGCTGCGTTCGTCTTCGGCGTTGAAGTCAGACCAGTAGGAGTTGGCCAGGTAGATAGAGTTACCACCGTCGCCGACACGACCCTGGTCTTTCTGATAGCCGCCGTAGGCATAACCCAGGTTGCTGTCGCCAGTGGAACGCTGGTGCGCCACGGTGAACGAGTGCGGGCCGGTGGCGAAGGTGGCTGCCAGGCTCCAGATCTTGTTGTCGCGACCGGTGACGATGCTTTCGCCCGGCACGGTGTTTTCGCGCACGTACGAGCTGTCCAGCTTGGTGCGATAGCCGTTGAAATCCAGGGTCAGGGACTGATCCTTGTTGAACGGAATCACGTAGTTGGCGTTCACGTACTGTTTCTTCAAGACGTCTTCAACGTCGGAGGCGTACAGCGCGCCTTTGAAATGTTCGGTGAACTGATAGCTGCCGCCCAACACGTTGATCGACTTCAGACCGCCGCTGTCACGGCCCTCATCGCTCTTGCGCGACTCGGCGGTGAAACGACCGGCGTTCAATTCCAGGCCTTGGATTTCACGGGAAGTGATCAAGGTACCGGTATAGCTTTCCGGCAGCAGACGCACGTTGTCGTAGCTCAGCACCGGCAGGGCCGGCATCTGGTCGCCATAGGTCAGTACGGTATTGGACACTCGGAACTTGACCGCAGCACCGCCCTTGGCGATGTCGTGGTTCGCGCGACCATCATTTTCCTGTCTGAAAAAATCGATGCCGCCGGCGCCGCTACGGCCCTTGCCGCCGTCCAGGCGCAATGCGTACAGACCGAAAGCGTCCACGCCGACACCGACGGTGCCTTGAGTGAAGCCCGACGAGAACGTACCGATGGCCGCTTGGCCCCATTCGGCCTTGTCCTTGTTACCGTCTTTGTAATCACGATTGATGTAGGCGTTGCGCAGCAGCACTTTCAGGCTGCTGTCTTCAACGAAACCCTTGGATTCGGCCTGGTCGTTAGCCATGGCCTGTGTAGCACTCAACATCCCCAGTGCGATCAGACTGATTCGCTTGTTCAACATTTTGTTTTCCTTATTACGGGTTGAAACGCGCTGTGTCGAACGGCTGAAACGGCGCTTTTGCACTCTTGTATTCACCCCGAAACAAAAAGACCCGCCAACGAGAACGTCATGGCGGGCCTGCTCCTTGTTTTGAGTCATGGCGGTTAGCCACAGGCGTTGGGCCGAATCGTAGCTGCGCCCTGAACAGTGTGTCAATTTCAAGAATCGTCTTTAAATAGGCGAAAAACGTCTAAGAAACGTAATTTTCTTGCTGGGCTATTGCATAAAAATGAGGTTAAGCAGGGAGTTCTGAATTTTAGGAGCGAGCCTGCTCGCGAAATCGGTGGATCATTCGATGAAGTCATTGGCAGGGCTGACGTCTTCGCGAGCAGGCTCGCTCCCACCTTTGAATACCTGAGGATAAAAATCAGGCAAAAAAAGCGCCACCATCCCGGCAGCGCTTTTACCAATCCCTATTGTTCTTATCCTTCCATCACATCCCACAAGGCTTCCAGCTCGGCCTCGCTGAACAGGCCAGCGGGGTAACGCTCGATCATCATCCGGCGCGGATCAGGTTGTCTGATCTGACGCGTTCCATTGGACTTCAACCAGTGCGCGACAAGCTGGAGCGATTCGCCGTTGACGGCCATGGGATGCACAGTCCGCTCGCTGATTACGTTCACTTCGGCGTTCATTTCAGCGCTCTCTCCCCGTTCGTGAGCGGCTACGTTATCCAAGGTTTGTGACAGAACTGTTGAAGTTCCCCGCCCTCCCTAGTGCATCAGGAGCAATACAAGAGCTATGCCAAGGCGACTCGAATGTCGACCGGCGGATACAAACAAGCCCGCGGTCCTGACGGGCCGCGGGCTTGCTTTCATGCGTAGCGAGCTAATCATTGCCTCGCTGTTTTGCTAAACAACTCAAGCTGTTACGACTCAACTCACTCTTTGTGCGGCGCTGGCTGCTGTTGGGTAAGGCAGTGAATATTGCCGCCACCCAGTAACAGTTCGCGGCCCGGCACCATCACTACTTCATGATGCGGAAACAACTTCTGCAGGATTTCCCTGGCCGGGGCATCCATCGGGTCGTCGAAGCTCGGCGCGATGATGCCGCCGTTGACGATCAGGAAGTTCACGTAGGAACCGGCCAGGCGCACGGACGGATTGCGCTCTTGCGAACCGTCCACCGCATCGACGCCGGCACACTCTTCTTCGGTCGCGTACAGCGGCCCCGGAATCGGCATTTTATGCACCGTGAACGGGCGGCCCTTGGCATCGGTGCTGCTTTGCAGCACTTGCATCGCGGCCTGACAGCGTGGGTAGTTCGGATCCTGCGGATCGTCGGTCCATGCCAGCAGCACTTCGCCCGGGCGCACGTAGCAGCAGAAGTTATCCACATGGCCGTCGGTTTCATCGTTGAACAAGCCATCCGGCAGCCAGATGATCTTGTTCACGGACAGGTTGTCACGCAGTACCGTCTCGATTTCTTCGCGGCTCAGGTGCGGGTTGCGATTGCGGTTGAGCAGGCATTCTTCGGTGGTGATCAGCGTGCCTTCGCCATCGACATGAATCGAACCGCCTTCGAGCACGAAACCTTCGGTGCGGTAGCGCGGGCTGCGTTCGATCTCGAGGATCTTGCCGCCGACCTGCGAATCACGGTTCCACGGCGCATACAGACCGCCATCGAAACCGCCCCAAGCGTTGAAATCCCAGTTCACGCCGCGCACTTCGCCACGGTTGTTGATGACGAAGGTCGGGCCGCTGTCGCGAACCCAGGCGTCGTCACTGGACATTTCCACCACGCGGATATTCGGCACATCGAGGCGCGCGCGGGCGTTTTCGTATTGGCCGGCGGAGACGGCAACGGTCACCGGTTCGAAACGGGCGATGGCCTTGGCCACCGCGGCGTGCGCAGCCTGCGCCGGTTTGCCGCCCAGACGCCAGTTGTCCGGGCGCTCCGGCCAGATCATCCAGGTCTGGGTTTGCGGCGCCCACTCGGCCGGCATGTAGAAGCCATCGGCGCGTGGGGTACTTTTCAATGTGGTCATCAGGACTCCAGGGAACCGTCGAGGGTTTTCAACGCGCCGTACAGATTCGGCCGGCGGTCGCGGAATGAACCCCACGCGCTGCGAATATGTTCCAGCTCGTCGAGGTTGAACGTGTGCACAAGAATACCTTCTTCGGTTTTATTCAGCTCCTGCACTTTTTCGCCGAACTGGTTGGCGATGAATGAAGAGCCATAGAAGGTGATGTCGTAGCCGTCCTGTTCTTCGTTGCCGATGCGGTTGCTGGCGATCAGCGGCATCAGGTTGGCGCCGGCATGGCCCTGCTGCACTCGCTGCCAGTGATCGCGTGAAGAGATGGTCTTGTCATGCGGCTCGCTGCCGATCGCGGTCGGATAAAAAAGAATTTCCGCGCCTTGCAGGGCCATGCTGCGCGCCGCTTCCGGAAACCACTGGTCCCAACAGATGCCGACGCCGATTTTCGCGTAACGGGTGTTCCACACCTTGAAGCCGGTGTCGCCCGGGTTGAAGTAATACTTTTCGTGATAGCCCGGGCCGTCGGGGATATGGCTTTTACGATAAATCCCGAGGTTGCTGCCGTCGGCGTCGATGATCGCGATGCTGTTGAAGCGTGCACGCCCGGCCAGTTCGTAGAAGCTGATCGGCAGCACCACTTGCAGCTCTTTGGCGATTTTCTGGAAATGCTTGATGGCGACGTTTTCTTCAACGGTCGTAGCCAGTTGCAGGTAATCCGGATTCGGCTTCTGGCAAAAGTACGGCGCCTCGAACAGTTCCTGGATGAGGATGATCTGCGCGCCTTTGGCGGCGGCTTCGCGGACCAGTCTTTCAGCGGTTTCGAGGTTGGCTTCCAGGTCCCACGAACAGGCCATCTGCGTGGCGGCGACGGTAACGATACGGCTCATGAATCATCTCCGGGCTAGTGCTTTGACGGTCGAAAAATTCGACCGAAAAGAAAACGCGCGCACCGGACAAGAGATCGCCATGCCGGAGCAATGGCAACTTTATAACCGATAAATATCGGTTTTAGAAGCTGTAAATAAAGAATCTCCCTGTCTTAACGCCAATTAACTCGATACAAATCGAACTTAAGACCAAAAACAAATGTGGGAGCGAGCCTGCTCGCGAATGCGCTGTGTCAGTCACCGCATGTGGCGACTGATACACAGCTTTCGCGAGCAGGCTCGCTCCCACAGGGGATGTGCCTTGCTTACAGGCCTTCGGTAAGCACCCGATCCAGCATATCGACAAAGAAATCCACACTCTGGCGCGACGTCACCATCGGTGGCTTGATTTTGAGGATGTTCAAGTCATCGCCCGTCGGCTGCATGAAGATCCCCAACTCGCGGAGGCGATCACACAGCAATGCAGTCTCGGCAGTTGCCGGTTCCAGCGTCTGGCGATTGCGAATCAGCTCCAGCCCGAGATAAAACCCGGAGCCGTGCACCGCGCCGACCAGCGGATGTTTATCGATCAACGCTTCCAGGCGCGCCTTGAAGTGGCCGCCGACGACCTGGGCGTTCTCCCAGAGCTTTTCCTCTTCCATCACATCGAGCACCGCCATGCCGATCTGGCAACTGACCGGACTGCCGCCTGCCGACGAGAAGAAATAGCCCTCAGCCTCCAGCGCCTCGGCGATTTCCCGGCGAGTGATCACCGCGCCAAGTGGCTGGCCGTTACCCATGCCTTTGGCCATGGTGATGATGTCCGGCACTACGCCCTGCTGTTCGAAGCCCCAGAAAAAATGGCCCATGCGCCCATAACCGACCTGCACTTCGTCAGCGATGCACACCCCGCCCTGCGCGCGGACCTTTTCATACACCTGCGGCAAATAGCCCGGCGGTAAAGAAATACCTCCGGCATTGCCGTAGACCGGCTCGCAGATGAAACCGGCCAGTTGCCGCTTCTGCTCGGCCAGTTTTTGCAGGTGATGTTCGACGCTGCGCACGTAATCCGGCGCCGAATCGGCGCCACGGAATTCGCCGCGATAAGTGTTCGGCGCCGGCACTGGGTGCACCCAGTCCGGGCGACTTTCCAGGGCCTTCGGGTTGTCGGCAATCGACGTCGATACCGCATCGGCGCCGATCGTCCAGCCGTGATACGCCTCAAGCACACTGATCATGTCGCGCCCGCCGCTGTAGGCCCAGGCCAGACGAATCGCCAGGTCATTGGCCTCGCTACCGCTGTTGACCAGGAACACGCGATCCATGCCCTGCGGTGCAAGCTTCAGCAAGCGCTCGGAAAATTCGGCGACCGCCGCGTAGTTGAAGCGCGAATTGGTATTGAGCAACGACCACTGCCGCGCCGCGACCGCCGCCATCCGAGGGTGACCGTGGCCGAGCACGGCGACGTTGTTGAGCATGTCCAGATAGGATCGGCCGTGCATATCAATCAGGTGATTGCGCCAGCCGCGTTCAATGCGCGGCGGGTCAACGTAATAGTGTTTTTGCGTGCGGGCAAAACTGGCATCGCGGCGTTCGAGCAGGGTTTTCGCGTCCAGCTCAGGCTCGGCGTCGCAGGCCAGCCCTAGCAGAGTCGCCGGCGACGGGCACAACGCCTGCCACGCCGATGCACGGGACGGCGTGCAGAACAGCGGCGCGTCAAGTTCTGCTCCCCGGCACATCTGCACAAGCAGCGGGCCCGTGACCGTGCCGAGCTTCTGGCCTTGATCCAATGCCGCGCCATGGCCAAGAACTGGCGTCACGCCCCACAGGCGAACGCTGAACTGTGGGCCATCGAGTTGCAGCGCACCGTTTGCCGCTTG
>NZ_RAZO01000089.1:0-5891 GCF_004307535.1 Pseudomonas sp. Sample_9 | reverse complement strand
ACAGGCGAACGCTGAACTGTGGGCCATCGAGTTGCAGCGCACCGTTTGCCGCTTGATTCAGCACGCCGGCGAATGGCGCTTGCACTTCGGTTCCAGTCGGCACACGCAATTCGACATGCAACGGGAACGTGTCCGGCTCAGTCGCGCAGTCTGGCCGAGTACGTGACAAGCGATACTGGCCATAACGCGTCGCCGCCAGCCCATGTACCGCTGCGGCCTCTGTCAGCAAGCGCTGATCGATGCCCTGCTGCTCCCAGTTGCCCGCCTCGAAGTGCGGGCTCAAAACGCCCAGATCGATCAGCGCAAATTCGCGCCCGACCAGTTCGGGCAACAGCGGCGCGAACTGGTTTTTTTCGATACTCGGCAGGGGCTGGGCCACGGCGGTGAGAATTGCCGCTTCCATCAGCGCCTGTGGCACCGATGTCGCGACGCGAAAGATTTCCCACTCGTGACCGAGATTGTCGCGGCTATACGTATTGGTGGGATCGATGCTCACCTGTTGCTCGCCACTGAGCACCAGCACCGCCGCCCGCGCCACGATCAATGGCCACAGCGCTTGCAGTTCTGGGTACTGCAACGGATTGACCGCGTGATAGGCCTTGACCGCCGGCAGGATTACAAACGGATCGCCATCGGCGTGATGCAGCAAAGCCGCACAGGTCACCGACAGATCGGTGATGCGCCAGGTGCGCACCAGATCACCGAAGTCGATCACACCCTGCAACTGCCAATGCCGCTGGGCATCACGCGCCCAGACGACGTTGTCATCGGTGATGTCCATGTGAATCGCCTGCACCGGCAGTTTGTCCAGCAACGGCTGCAAACGGCGCTCGGCCTGCTCGGCGGCAACGCCGATCGCCGCACGCTGCTGCGCGTCAGTGACCACCGGCAACAGATGACTGATCAAAGCGTTGGCGTGACGCGCGTCCCACTGCAAGGTGCGTTCAAGACCCGGGTGATCGAAACCTGCCAGGGCCAGATCCATCTCGCCACAGAGCCGGCCAAACCCGGCGACCACGCCCTGGCCAAGATGATCGAAATCGGTCAACGGCTGGCCGTCGATGTACTCCAGCAACCGCACATGCACCGCTTCGCCGTTGGCTTGCAAGGACAACAGGTCTTCACCGTTATTGGCAGCAATCACGCGAGGTACCTTGATCGCCGAGTGCTCGGTCAGATACTTGAGGCCGGCGTGCTGGGCTTGCAGCTCCACAAGGGCGTAGTCGCCACGGCAGACTTTCAAGACGAAGCGCCCGCGCGCACTGTCGACGCGATAATTCAGATCCTGCTGGCTGCCCAGCGCCTGCAACGTACCGACAAGTCCGTAATATTCGGCCAGCCATTGCAGCGCCTGCGCCTCTGAAACCTGCGGACCGGGCAAACTGGCGCGATGAATCAACGTGGCGAGCGGCATGAAACGACCCCTGAAATTTTATTAGGCGCTTATATCGCCATTGCCTTGGCGGTTACGCAACCCCCGGCTTCAATGAACGCTCCAATTCAAACCCAACATTCGCGCCCCGCAGCGCTTTGCGCAAGAATGTCGGCCATTCACACCTATCAATGGAAATCCCCATGAATGTCATCACCACCGATCTGCCCGGTGTTCTGATCATCGAACCCAAGGTATTCGGCGACGAGCGCGGTTTTTTCTACGAGAGTTTCAATGCCAAGGCGTTCCGTGAGGCGACCGGCCTGGATACGCAATTTGTACAGGACAACCATTCACGCTCGCAGAAAGGCGTGTTGCGCGGCCTGCATTACCAGTTGCAGAACACCCAGGGCAAACTGGTTCGGGTGACCGCAGGTGAAGTGCTCGACGTGGCGGTGGATATCCGTCGCAGCTCGCCGTATTTCGGCAAATGGGTGGCGGTGCGTCTGTCGGCGGAAAACCATCGCCAACTTTGGATACCGGAGGGTTTCGCCCACGGTTTCGCCGTGCTGAGCGAGTTCGCTGAATTCCTCTACAAGACCACCAATTATTACGACCCGTCTTCCGAGCGCAGTATTCGCTGGGACGACCCGGCGCTGGGCATCGACTGGCAACTGGACGAAGCACCGAAGCTATCGGCCAAGGACCAGACGGCCGCGCTGCTCAAGGACGCTGACGTCTTCGCCTGAGGCCGGGCATAATGCGCCAGTTACCTCAGGCGCATCGGCTCATGAAACCACCGCTTCCCCGCAGACCTCGCTGGCGCAGCCTAGCGCTGTTGGCCCTGTGCCTGGCGCCGCTGCTGTGGCCACTGGAGCATCTCGCCGAACGCTATTACCGCAGCGAACTCGCCGGACAGAACCGCCAGACCCTCGATCTTTACGTTGCCAACCTGCTCGGCACCCTGCATCGCTATGAAGTGTTGCCGCAGATTCTCGGCGATCTGCCGGCCCTGCGCGCGGTGCTTGGTGCGCCGGACGACGGCGTGACCCAAGGCAATGCCAATCGCCTGCTGAAAAACATTGCCGCGCAGACCGGCGCCGAAGTCATGTACCTGATGGACACGTCCGGCCAGACCCTGGCGGCATCGAACTGGGACAAACGCGACAGCTTCGTCGGCCGCAATTTCGCCTTCCGCCCGTATTTCAGCGAAGCCATGGCCGGGCGCCTCGGGCGCTTCTTCGGCCTCGGAACCACCTCGGCCAAACGCGGCTACTTCTTCGCCGCTGCTGTGCGCAACGGCGAGAAAATCATCGGCGTGCTGGTGATCAAGGTCGACCTCGACCACACCGAAAGCCTGTGGGGCAAAACCCCGGAACAACTGCTGGTAACCGACCACAACGGCGTGGTCATTCTCACCTCGCGCCCGGAATGGCGCTTCCGCTCCACCCGCGAGTTGAGCGAAACCGAGCGCGCCGCGATCACTGCGATCCAGCCCTACCCGACCCGCGAACCCCGACCGCTGAATCTAAGCCCGGACGCCTGGCTGACGCAGACCCACGACATCGCCGAAACCGGCTGGAGCGTGAGCATCCTCGCCCCGCGCACGCTGATTGATCGTCCGGTGCGCACGGTGGTCGCGATCGGCGGCGCCACGCTGTTGGTGGTCATGCTGCTGGTGGGTTTGATGATGCAACGTCGCCGGCACTATCTGGAGCGCATCGCCTTTGAGGCCAAGGCGCGCCGCGAACTGGAAGGCCGGGTTGCCGAGCGCACCAGCGATCTGGAAGGCCTCAACCGCCGTTTGAAACAGGAAGTGCTTGAGCGCGAGCACGCGCAGCAGGAGCTGGTGCGCGCCCAGGACGATCTGGTCCAGGCCGGCAAACTGTCGGCGCTGGGGACCATGTCGGCGAGCATCAGTCACGAACTCAATCAGCCGCTGGCGGCAATTCGCAGCTATGCGGAAAACGCCGAAGTGCTGCTCGATCATCAGCGCACCGAGGACGCCCGGGGCAACCTCAAGCTGATCAGCGAACTGACCGGGCGCATGGCCTCGATCATCGCCCACCTGCGCGCCTTCGCCCGCCGCGATCGCCACGCACCGGAAAGCGTCGCTCTGCAACCGGCGTTGGACGATGCGCTGGCATTGCTGGCCAAACGTCGGCGCAGCATGGAAGTCGAACTGATTCGCGACTTGCCCGCCGCGACGCTGTGGGTCGAGGCCGGCGAAACCCGATTACGCCAGGTGCTCGGCAATTTGCTGGCCAACGCCCTCGATGCGCTGACCGAAAAAGGCCCGCCGCGCAAATTGTGGCTGAGTGCCGAAGCCACCGCCGACGGCGTCAATCTGTACATTCGCGACAACGGCCCCGGGTTCTGCATGGAAGCCCTTGGCCGCGCCAGCGAGCCCTTCTACACCACCAAGACCCGCACCCAGGGTCTGGGTCTGGGGCTGGCCATTTGTGAAACGCTGATGCGCGCCTTCGGTGGCGAGCTGTCGTTCGCCAACCACAAGCAAGGCGGCGCCCTGATCACCCTGCGCCTGCGCGCCGGTGCGCCCGGAGTCAGCCTGCAACCGTCCGAGGATCGAAGTGCATGACCATCGACAATCGCATCCAGGTAGTGTTGATCGACGACGATCCGCACTTGCGCCAGGCCCTCGGCCAGACGCTGGACCTGGCCGGCCTGAAAATCCTGCCGCTGTCCGAAGCCAAGGGCCTGGCCGCGCAACTTGAGCGTGACTGGCCGGGGGTGGTGGTCAGCGACATCCGCATGCCGGGCATGGACGGCCTCGAACTGTTGAGCGAGTTGCATGCACAGGATCCCGAGCTGCCGGTGCTGCTGATCACCGGCCATGGCGACGTACCGCTGGCAGTGCAGGCGATGCGCGCCGGCGCTTACGATTTTCTGGAAAAACCCTTTGCCAGCGATGCGCTGCTCGACAGCGTCCGTCGCGCCCTCGCGCTACGGCGGCTGGTGCTGGACAACCGCAGCCTGCGTCTGGCCTTGAGCGACCGCAACGAATTGAGCGCGCGACTGGTCGGCCATTCGACGCCGATGCTGCGTCTGCGTGAGCAGATCGGTGCGCTGGCGGCGACCAAGGCTGACGTGCTGATCCTCGGCGAAACCGGCGCTGGCAAAGAGGTGGTTGCCCGCGCGCTGCACGACTTGTCGAGCCGCCGCAACGGTCCGTTCGTGGCGATCAACGCCGGCGCGCTGGCCGAATCGGTGGTGGAAAGCGAGCTGTTCGGTCACGAACCCGGCGCCTTCACCGGGGCGCAAAAACGCCGCATCGGCAAATTCGAATTCGCCAACGGCGGCACGCTGTTTCTCGACGAAATCGAAAGCATGAGCATGGACGTGCAAGTGAAACTGCTGCGCATGCTGCAGGAGCGCGTTGTTGAACGCCTGGGCGGCAATCAGTTGATCCCGCTGGACATCCGCGTCATCGCCGCGACCAAGGAAGATCTGCGCCAAGCGGCGGATCAGGGCCGCTTCCGCGCCGACTTGTATTACCGTCTCAACGTCGCGCCGCTGCGCATTCCGCCGTTGCGCGAACGCGGCGAAGACGCATTGGTGCTGTTCCAGCATTACGCCGACGAAGCCAGCGCCCGCCACGGCTTGCCGCCCCATGAGCTGCAACCGGCACACCGCGCCCTGCTGCTGCGCCACACCTGGCCGGGCAACGTGCGTGAACTGCAAAATGCCGCCGAACGCTTCGCGCTGGGTCTGGAGCTGGCTCTGGACAACAGCGCCGATGGCAGCGGCGGCACGCCTGTCGAAGTGGTCAGCGGCGGCCTCAGCGAGCAAGTGGAAAACTTCGAGAAATCGCTTATCGCCGCCGAGCTGGCGCGCTCGCACAGCTCGGTGCGCAGCCTCGCCGAAGCCTTGGGTATTCCGCGCAAGACCCTGCATGACAAGTTGCGCAAACATGGCCTGAATTTCGGCGACAGCAGCCACGGGGAAGACAACGAATGAGCAGCGCAAGCGAATACCTGCAAACGGTGCTGCACCACGACATCCCGCTGACCGCCGAGATGGGCCTCGAAGTGCTTGAGTGGCGTGAGCAGCAATTGAGCCTGCACCTGCCGCTTGCGCCTAACGTCAATCACAAGAGCACCATGTTTGGCGGCAGCCTCTACTGCGGCGCGGTGCTGGCCGGTTGGGGCTGGTTGCATTTACGTTTGAAGGAAGAAGGGATTGCCGACGGACATATCGTCATTCAGGAAGGACAGATCAGTTATCCGCTGCCGGTGACCGGTGATGCCGTGGCCATCTGCCCGGCGCCGGATGCGGCGGTGTGGAAGCGCTTTGTGACGATGTATCGGCGATATGGGCGGGCGCGGCTGACGCTGGATACGCGGATACTGAATGCGGGAAGTGAGGACGAGGCGGTTAGATTTACCGGGCAGTACGTTTTGCACCGTTGAAGATCAACAGCCCCTCACCCTAGCCCTCTCCCGAGGGAGAGGGAACCGATACGGGGATGCTACAGATTTACGTCGACCTGAAACTGCTT
>NZ_RAZO01000073.1:0-1223 GCF_004307535.1 Pseudomonas sp. Sample_9 | reverse complement strand
CGTCGCTTCCAGAAGGTCGATGTCGTCGAGCCGTCGGTGGAAGACACCATCGGTATCCTGCGCGGTCTGAAAGGGCGTTTCGAGCAGCACCACAATATCGAATACAGCGATGAGTCGTTGCGTGCCGCTGCCGAACTGGCGTCGCGCTACATCAATGACCGGCACATGCCGGACAAGGCCATCGACGTGATCGACGAAGCGGGCGCCTACCAGCGTCTGCAACCGGTAGAGATGCGCGTCAAGCGAATCGAAGTGCCACAGGTCGAGGACATCGTCGCGAAAATCGCGCGGATTCCGCCAAAGCACGTGACCAGTTCCGACAAGGAGCTGCTGCGTAACCTGGAGCGTGACCTGAAGCTGACGGTGTTTGGTCAGGACGCGGCGATCGATTCGCTGTCGACTGCGATCAAGCTGTCACGCGCTGGTCTCAAATCGCCGGACAAACCGGTCGGTTCGTTCCTGTTTGCCGGGCCTACCGGTGTCGGTAAAACCGAGGCCGCGCGACAACTGGCCAAGGCCTTGGGCATTGAACTGGTGCGTTTCGACATGTCCGAATACATGGAGCGGCACACCGTATCGCGTCTGATCGGTGCGCCTCCAGGCTATGTCGGTTTCGACCAGGGCGGTCTGTTGACCGAAGCCATTACCAAGCAGCCACATTGCGTATTGCTCCTCGATGAAATCGAGAAGGCGCATCCGGAAGTCTTCAACCTGCTGTTGCAGGTCATGGACCACGGCACGCTGACCGACAACAACGGGCGCAAGGCGGATTTCCGCAACGTGATCGTGATCATGACCACCAACGCCGGTGCCGAGACGGCCGCGCGGGCTTCGATCGGTTTCACTCATCAGGACCACTCGTCCGATGCGATGGAAGTGATCAAGAAGAGCTTCACGCCGGAATTCCGTAACCGTCTGGACACCATTATCCAGTTTGGTCGCCTCAGCCATGAGGTCATCAAGAGTGTGGTGGACAAGTTCCTCACCGAGCTTCAGGCGCAGCTGGAAGACAAGCGTGTGTTGCTTGAGGTTACTGATGCTGCGCGTAGTTGGCTGGCGGCGGGTGGGTATGACTCGGCGATGGGTGCACGTCCGATGGCGCGTCTGATCCAGGACAAGATCAAGCGTCCGCTGGCGGAGGAGATTCTGTTTGGCGAACTGGCCGAGCATGGCGGTGTGGTGCACATCGACATCAAGGATGGGGAGTTGACGTTCGACTTCGA
>NZ_RAZO01000003.1:5108-12205 GCF_004307535.1 Pseudomonas sp. Sample_9 | reverse complement strand
GTGGAGCAATTCGCTGAGCGCTTGCCCGGCAGCGGCGATGCTGGCGCAGGCCAGTTCGGTGACCGCGAACGCCGAGGGCAGGGCGCCGTCACCGGTGAAGGCTATCGGCGTACGGGGAAGGTCGAGTGCGGTTTGGATGGACGTGAGCAGATCAGTCATCGAAGGCCCTCCGGAGCGAGAGGGTGATGATAGTGCAAAAGAATCGCGGTTTAGATGAAACCAGGATGTGAACCCGTTTCCCCTGTGGGAGCGAGCCTGCTCGCGAAGGCGTCGTGTCAGTCAACACCGATGTTGGATATGACGACCTCTTCGCGAGCAGGCTCGCTCCCACAGGGATTTATGCTGGATTGTTACACGCGAAACTGATCCATCAATTTCATCTGCTGGCTTGCCAGGCTGTTGAGCTGGCTGCTGATCGCTGCCGATTCCGTGGCCTGTTCGGTCAGGGTTTCGGTCACGGTGCGGATCGCCGAGACGTTGCGGTTGACCTCTTCGGCCACGGCGCTTTGCTCTTCGGCGGCGCTGGCGATCTGCAGGTTCATGTCGCTGATCACCGTCACCGCGTCGCTGATCTTGCCCAGGGCATCAACGGCCTGACGAATCTGCCCGGCGTTGTTGTGCGCCTGGGTCTGGCTCGAATGCATGGTCGCGACCACGCCACGGGTGCCGGTCTGGATGCGCTCGATGACGACGCGGATTTCTTCCACCGAATCCTGCGTGCGCTTGGCCAGGTTGCGCACCTCGTCGGCGACCACGGCAAAACCGCGACCGCTTTCGCCGGCGCGGGCGGCTTCGATGGCGGCGTTGAGGGCCAGCAGGTTGGTCTGTTCGGCGATGCTGCGGATCACTTCCAGCACCGAGCCGATCTGCTCGCTGTTCACTGCCAGCGCTTCGACCTCGGTCACTGCTTTGCTGACCTCATCGGCCAGTTGATTGATGTCGCGGGTGCTGCGCTCGATGATCGCCATGCCGTCCTTCGCCGACTGATCGGCACCCTTGGCCGCGTTGGCTGCGTTCGAGGCACTGTTGGCGACGTCGTGGGCAGTGGCGCTCATTTCGTTGGACGCGGTGGCGACCTGATCGATTTCGCGGAACTGCACCTGCATGCCTTCGCTGGTCTGGCGGGCGATTTCCGACGATTGATCGGCCGTACCGCGCGCTTCGGTGATGCTTTGTTTGATCTGCGCGATGGTCGGCTGAAGCTTGTCGAGGAAGCGGTTGAACCAGTTCACCAGTTCGCCCAGTTCGTCTTTCTTGCTGTAGTTCAGGCGCTGGGTCAGATCGCCTTCGCCGCTGGCAATGTTCTTCAGCATCTCAGCAACGCTGTTGATCGGACGGGTGACGCCGGAGGCGGTGAGCCAGATCAGCAGCAGGCCGACCAGACCGGCCACGCCCGCCACCAGCAGAGCAGTGATCACGCCGGTTTGTTGTGCGTCATCCAGTACCGCTTGCAGCTTCACCGAATCGGCCAGCAGCACCTGCTCGGGCAGGTCGATGACCACGCCCCAGGCGCGCGAATTGCCGATCGGGTCGACCGGGTAAACCGCGCGAATCAGCTCGCCCTGTTGGAGAATTTTCGCTGTGCCGCTGCCGACCAGTTGCAATACATCATTGCCATCGGCGCCGAGGGTGTCGCCGATTTTTTTGCCGACCCGCGTCGCGTCGGCACTGTCGGCCGCCAGCACGCCGCTGCCGGAGACGATCAGCATATGCCCGGCGTTGTTGAACAGGCTGCGCTGCGAGTCGACGGCGGCGGCTTGCAGGGCGTCGAGCGCGATGTCGACACCGACCACGCCGATCGCTTTGCCATCAACCAGCAGCGGAACGGAAATGGTCGTCATGAGCATTTCCTTGCCACCGACGGTGTCGGCATACGGGTCGAGCAGGCAGGTGCGCTTGTTGTCGCGAGGGCAGGTGTACCAACTGTTGTACGGCGTGCCGCTGACGCTGAGGGTGGTTTTGGTCAGGTCGTCTTCGACCATGATCGTATTCAGCGCGGCGCCGGCGGCACGACTCCAGTACGAGGCGAAGCGCCCGGCTTCGTTGGACTGCCGCGCGGCATCGTTGGCGAATTCGCTGTCCTTGCCGTCGAGGCCGTTGGGTTCGAAGGCCAGCCAGATGCCAAGGACTTTATCGTTGCGCTCGAAAGCGGTTTTCAGTCTTTGGTTCAGCTCTTCCCGGACGGCGCCGGCTTCGAGTGAACGCTTGGCGGCCATCGTCCGCAGATCCTTGATCTGGTCGGCGAGGGCGGTGACCACCAGCAGGCTTTCACCAAAGGTTTTCTGCACCCGCACCGCTTGTTCGGCGGCCTTGGCCTGCAGCAGGTTCTGCACGCTGGCGGTGAGCAACTGGTTGCTGGATTGACTGACCAGCGCGTCGTTCTGGTTGGTCTGGTAGATGTTCATGCTGACAATCAGCACCACCACTCCGAGCAGGCACAGGCCGGAGAGCAGGACGATTTTCAGGCGAATGGACAGAGAGTCGAACATGGGGCGATCTCGCGAATGGAATAAACAGGTGGCTGGGCCGGGAGCCCGGTTTGCCAAATCCATTCAGCGCCATTCAATGCTCATCGGCGTTAAGCGAAACGGCATGAGGCGCTTGCCGACGGACGGTCGCTGCTAAACGTTTGCGCAGGGGAAAGTGCTGAAAAGGCTTTAATTACAGGGATGTTTCACTACCGCGATGGGCGTCTCCGGGCGCGACCAGATCCACAGGTTGCCCATGGCCATGCCGGCAATCGCCAGATAGATCGGCCAGCCGTGATCGAGCATCACCAGCATCAAAGTGGCGCACAGCAGCATGCTGACGGTGGCACTGAGCTTGGCCTTGCGCGCGATGATCCTGCCGTTGCGCCAGTTACTCAGGAACGGCCCAAACAGGCGGTGATTTTCCAGCCAGGCACTCAAGCGCGGCGAACTGCGTGTCGCCGCCCACGCGGCAACGAGGATGAACTCAGTGGTCGGCAGACCGGGCACGACGATGGCGACCAGGCCAATGCCGAGGCTGACGTAGGCCAGCAGGCCGAACAGCAGACGGGCGAGTTTTGAGGCGGCGGGTGTGGGCATGGGCTCAGCGGCGGCTTCTGAAGCGGAATGGGGATCTTACAGATTTGTGGTGAGCCCTGTGGGAGCGAGCCTGCTCGCGAAAGCGGTTGATCAGGCACATTGATGTTGAATGTGCTGCCGTCTTCGCGAGCAGGCTCGCTCCCACAAGGGATAAGAGTTGCTTCAGGCCACTTCGGCTTCTATGGCATAAGCCCGTTCCAGCAGCACGGTAAAGCGGTTGAACGCATCCAGTGCACCTTGCTCCACTTCAGCCTCTTCCTCAACGGTAAACGGCAACGCATCGAGGGTGCGCACAAAGCTTTTCCAGCCCTCGGCGCGGCCACCTTGCGGTTCAGCCAGATGCCGGGCACCGAAGGTTTCGCTCAGCTCCAGTGCCACCGCACGCTTGATCAAAAACGCCGCGCCGAGCTTGGAACCCTCGGAAACAAAGATCCAGCCCAGCGCCCGCGCCTTGCTCGGGTTTTTCAGCGCGCCGGCCACCGGCGCCGGGACTTCGGTGTCGAGGTCGGCGAGGTCAGCCCTGGCGGCTTCGGCGCGGCAACGGGCTGGAAGATCCGGGACGATCGCGGTCAGTTCGGCATCGTTGTACAGCTCGACCAGTTCCGCCTGAAACAGGTATTGCGCGACGACGAAACGGGCGAAGCTGGCGCGGGTTTCGAATGGTGCGTGGGCTTTGACCAGCGCATCGAGTTTGCTGTGCGGCTCATGGGTGATCTGGTTCAGGCGTTGCGAACGCAGGGCTTTTTCCGGGGCAGTCATGGGGTGTCCTTGATAAATGAGGCGCTTGATAACAAGACGTACGGGCGGGCGCCGGACAGTAAAAAAACCTCACTGCGTGGCGCGAACGCACGCAGTGAGCCGGGCCGATCAGATGTCCCAGATCAGGTTGATCGCGAAGTTGCGTCCCGGTTGGGTCAGCCGATCGAGGTTGGCCGGTTGCGTCACCGAGGCTTCGCCGACGCTGTCGTAACCGCGCACGTCATCCCACAGCCAGTATTTCTTGTCGGTCAGGTTGTAGACGCCGCCGCTGACGGTGACGTCGTCGCTGACTTTGTAATAGCCGGCCAGATCGAGAATGCCGAAGCCCGGGGTCTTGAACTGGCTGCTGACGC
The DNA here is from genome assembly GCF_004307535.1 of Pseudomonas sp. Sample_9. Classification (NCBI taxonomy): domain Bacteria; kingdom Pseudomonadati; phylum Pseudomonadota; class Gammaproteobacteria; order Pseudomonadales; family Pseudomonadaceae; genus Pseudomonas; species Pseudomonas sp. Sample_9. The sequence continues at coordinate 8,025 of NZ_RAZO01000003.1, read as the reverse complement.
CGTCCGGCGACTTGAAGTTGCTGTCGTCGACGCGATCCTTTTTCTTCACCACGGTCCAGCTCAGCAGACCGCCATAGTTGTCTTGGTCGTAACCGAGGCCGAACACGCCGGTGAGCGGGTTGACGCTGTTGATCGGCTCGCCGTTGTCGCTGTTGCGCCCGTAGGCGTAGGCGATCGAACCTTGGGTATACAGGCCTTGCGGCGCGCCGAACGCGTCCAGATTCAAGCGACCTTTGACTTCCGCGCCCTTGATCGTGGCGCGCTTGATGTTGTTGCTCTGGAAGGTCAACCGATCATCGCCCGGCTTGACCGCGTCCTCGTTGATGAAATCGCGGTACTTGTTATAGAACACCGCGACGTCGAACGAACCCTGCTCGAAATTCCCGCGCAGGCCGGTTTCGAAGCCTTTGCTTTTCTCCGGCTCGAGGCCAGAATTTGGCGCAACGGTATAGCCGGTGGCGCTGTTCTCGAAACGCCCGTACAGCGATTTTGCCGTAGGCGTGCGGAAGCCTTCGGCGTACTGGCCGTACCAGGTGTAGTTGTCCGTCAGCGCATAGGTCAGGCCGAATTTCGGCGAGACTTTGTGCCAGGTCTTGTTCTTGTCGCTGACCGTGCCTTTGCCATCGGCATTTACGGTGTTGAGGAATTCCCGGGTGATGTGCGGCTTGAGCTGGGTGTAGTCGTAGCGCAGGCCCGGCAGGAAGGTCCAGTCGTTCCAGCTGATCTGATCCTGGGCGAACAGGCTGTAGGTGTTGATGGTCGGATCGGGGAAATCAGAGGCCTTGGCCAGTACATCCGCCGCACTGGTCGCGCCAATCGCCGTGCAGCCACGGCCGACCGCCAGGCATGTGCCGTCGCCGCTGCGTGAACCGGTGACTTTCTGCTGTTTGATCGTGGTGCCGTAAGTCAGCAGGTGATCGGTGTCACCGATGGCAAAGGCCTTGTCCAGTTGCGCGTCGAACACCCACTGTTTTTCTTCGTAGATCGTGTCGCGGGTACGCAGCACTTTACGAGTGATGGGGTAGTAGAACTCTTCGGTGCTCTGGTCGGTCTTGGCGATCTGGTGGTTGAGGCTCCACTTGACGTTATCGACCAGCAGGCTGTCGAGGGCGAACGAGTGTTCGATGCCGAAACGCTCGCGAGTGATGGTGTCGTTACCGGTGCGCCATTGGTACATACCGCCGGGCAGGACGCTGCTCGGGATGGTCGGCGCACCATTGGCGTACGGGCCGCCGTAGGCACTTTTCTGGTCGGTGTCGCGATTGTCCTTGTACTTTTCGTAGGTCAGGCCCAGGCGCGAATCGTCGTTGTAGTTCCAGCCGAGCTTGGCCAGGACGTTGGTCGCGCGCACGTCTTCCGGATTGGCGGCGGTGCGCGCAAGGCCGGTGCCATTGTTGCCGCCGAAGGACTCGGTTTCGTGTCCGTCGCGCTGGCTGTAATGCAGCAGACCGTCGAACTCACCGCTGCGGCCGGCGACGGTGGCGGACTTCAGCCAGCTGTCATCGGCGGAGCTGTAACCGCTTTTCAGGCGCGCGCCGACATCCTTGCCCGGTTTGATGATGTCGTCGGCGTCCAGCGTGTAGTAACTGACCGCGCCGCCGATGGCGTTGCTGCCGTACAGCACCGAGGCCGGGCCACGGAGGATCTCCACGCGTTTGACGATTTCCGGGTCGACGTAGTTGCGCTGGCTCTTGGCATACGGGCCGTTGAAGAAGCCGTTGGGGATTTCCACGCCATCGACTTGAGTCAGGATGCGGTCGCCGTCGATACCGCGAATGTTGTAGCCACTGATGCCGCCGCGCTGGCCGGCACCGCCGACGGAAACGCCCGGCTCGTAGCGCACCAGATCCTTGATCGTGTTGACGTTGTTGCGGTCAAGCGCTTGGCGATCATGCACGCTGACCGTCGAGGGCACGCTGTTGACCGATTGTTCCTGGCGAGTGGCGCTGATGGTCACCTGATCGAGATTGAGCGTGCCGCTGCTGTTGCGTTTTTCCAGCACGACATTGTTGTTGCTCAGTTTGCGGAAGCTCAGGTTGGTCCCCATCAACAGGCGCTCGAGGGCTTTCTCCGGTGGCAGCGAACCGCGCACGCCGGGCGACGAGACGTTCTGCCCCAACTCGGCCGGCAGGCCGACCTGCCAACCGGTCACGGCGGTAAAGGCATTCAATGCCGAAACCAGTGGTTGCTGGCCGATGGCGAAGGCGTAATCGCCCATGTTGCGCGCCGGTTGCTCGGCGGCGGCGAGCAGCGGTGCGGTGCCGGCCATGAGAATGGCGGCAGTCAGCAGCGACAGTACGCGGGAAGGGGAAGCAGTCTGGCGGGTAAGGCGTGAGGACATCGATAGCGCTCCGTGTCGCACGAATCTTTATAGGTGCTGATCGGCATGGTTAGATGCGAATCAATTGCATTGGCTATAACGAGACGTACTGCCATTGGCTATCGAGTAAAAATAATTCTCATTTAGTTCAGAATCACCAGTGCAGGGAATTCCTGCAGGCGCGCCGAGGTGATGTGGGCGAGGGAGCGGATCACGTCGAGCGGCTGGTCGAGACGGTAATTGCCGGTGACGGCGACGTCGGCCAGTTGCTCGTTGTTGTTGATGATCCAGCCCGGGTAGTAGCGGCGCAGCTCGGCCAGCACCTGATTCAGCGGGCAGTTCTCGAACACCAGTCGGCCTTCAACCCAGGCCAGATCGGCATTGGCGTCGAGCTTGGCCGGGCGATCAAATCCATTGGGGCCGATGCGAATGCTTTCCCCGGCGCGCAGGCGCACCCGGGCATCGTTGTGCGTGGCGCGCAGATCGACATCACCACGCTGCACGTTGACCTGCGCGACCCCGTCGAGATAACGCACGGCAAATGCGGTGTCGTGCACGCTTGCCTGCACCGGGCCTGCGTCGATCTCCAGCGGCTGA
>NZ_RAZO01000003.1:0-5008 GCF_004307535.1 Pseudomonas sp. Sample_9 | reverse complement strand
GCCAGAGCCTCGGCGCACAGTGCGACTTGCGGGCCGTCCCAGATCGCCTGGGCCTTGGCGAACGCCTCGGCATTCAACGGATCAGCCGCCAGCCAGGCATGAAATTGCCGGGTCTGTTCCTCATCCGGGCTGCCGAGCACGATGAGCCAGTCCAGCGCCTGGTCCATTGCAGCTGCAGCGTCCCGCGCCGAATCGGGCGAAGGCGAGCGGTGGGTGTCCGTCACGGTGGTTCCTCAGGGCTTCTGGCGAAGCAAGGCTTCTGGCGAAGCAGTTTCTAGCTTCAAGCTGCAAGCTGCAAGCCGGATGGGTTACTGCATTTCGTTTTTGCTTGCCGCTTGAAGCTTGCAGCTCAAAGCTTGCCACTGCCGTTATGTCGTTCGGCAACGCCGATGCAGATCGACATGATCAGTTTCAGTTCCTTCTGCACGGTGCTCAGCGAAACATCAAGTTCATCAGCGATTTCCTGATAGCTGTGCCCGTGCAAACGGCTGAGGATGAAGATCTGCTGCTGGCGCGGGCTGAGTTGGCTGAGGCTCACGTTCAGACGCTCCAGCAGTTGTTCAGCGTGGGCGGCGTCTTCAGCGCTGCTGGCCGGCGCGGCGATGCTCTGCACCACGTCCTGTGGTACATCGTCGACCATGGTCCGCGCATGAATCTTGCGCGCACGCAAATGATCCAACGCCAGATTGCGCGCGGTCTGGAAGACAAAGGGTTCAAGGTGATCGATGGCCCGTTCGCTCAACGCCCGGGTCACGCGCAGGTAGGTCTCCTGCAACAGGTCTTCAGCGGTGCTGTGATTGTTGACCATCCGTTCCAGCGTGCGCAGCAGGGAAGTGCGCTGGGCGAGGAAGACGTGGTTGAAGCGCGATTGACTCACGGGAGGACCTGATCCATTTCGAGCGAATGATAATGCTTATCATCCAGCTGAATGGTCAAGTGCTGATTTCGAATTGAAATCGGATCTCGTGTGGGAGCGAGCCTGCTCGCGAAGGCGTCGTGTCAGTCAGCTCCATATTGACTGACAGATAGCTTTCGCGAGCAGGCTCGCTCCCACAGGGATTGGGGACCGGCCGGGATTATTCCGCGTTACACAACGCCAGGCAGTTATCCAGCATGCGGTTGGAGAAGCCCCATTCGTTGTCGTACCAGGCCAGCACTTTCAACAACTTGCCGCTGACTTTGGTGTGGTTGGCGTCGAAGATCGACGACAGCGGGTTGTGGTTGAAGTCGCTGGAAACCAGCGGCAAGGTGTTGTAACCGAGAATCTTCGAATGCTGGCTCGCCGCTTTCAGCAGGGCGTTGACTTCGTCGGCACTGGCTTCTTTCTTCAGTTGCACGGTGAGGTCGACCAGCGACACGTTGATCACCGGTACGCGCACAGCCATGCCGGTCAGTTTGCCCGCCAGTTCCGGCAGCACCAGGCCTACCGCTTCGGCTGCGCCGGTCTTGCTCGGGATCATGTTCTGCGTGGCCGAGCGGGCACGGTACGGGTCGCTGTGATAGACGTCGGTGAGGTTCTGGTCGTTGGTGTAGGCGTGGATGGTGGTCATCAGGCCGCTTTCGATGCCCAGCTCGCGATGCAGCACCTGCGCCACTGGCGCGAGGCAGTTGGTGGTGCACGAAGCGTTGGAAATGATCTGGTGCGACTGACGCAGAATGTCGTGGTTGACGCCATAAACGACGGTGGCGTCGGCGCCTTTGGCCGGGGCAGAAATGATCACCTTGCGGGCGCCGGCGCTGATATGCGCGGCGGCTTTGGCACGGTCGGTAAACAAACCGGTGCATTCGAACACTACGTCGATTTTTTCAGCGGCCCACGGCAGGTCGGCCGGGTTGCGAATGGCGCTGACTGCGATGCGGTCGCCATTGACCGTCAGGCTTTCGTTATCGTGCGCCACTTCGGCGTCGAAAGTGCCGTGGACGGTGTCGTATTTGAGCAGATGGGCATTGATCGAACTGTCACCCAGATCGTTGATCGCGACGATCTGCAGGTCTTGACGATAGCCTTGGGTATACAGTGCGCGCAGGACATTACGGCCGATGCGGCCGAAACCATTGATTGCAATTCGAAGAGTCATGGAACAGCGCCGCCGTCGTTTTGTTGTTGGAATTACAAGATTATTCGCATAAAAATAGAAAACAAGCCTTTTTAATGGCAATATTTTGTTTTATCTACAACGAGTGACCTGAATCAACTGGTCCGAATGGTCAAAAAAGCCGTCTGTCATTCCAACAACAACGGCGTTTGATCAGCATAGACAATCAGGTCGCCACATCCGTTAGCCTGGAGTTCTACACATGCATCCCCGCGTTCTTGAGGTCACCGAACGGCTTATCGCCCGCAGCCGCGCCACGCGTCAGGCTTACCTTGCATTGATTCGCGGCGCGGCCACCGACGGCCCGATGCGCGGCAAGCTGCAATGCGCCAACTTCGCCCACGGCGTGGCCGGGTGCGGCACTGAAGACAAGCACAGCCTGCGGATGATGAACTCGGCGAACATCGCCATTGTGTCTTCGTATAACGACATGCTTTCGGCGCACCAGCCGTACGAAGTCTTTCCACAACAGATCAAGAATGCCCTGCGCGAAATCGGCTCGGTCGGCCAGTTCGCCGGCGGCACTCCGGCGATGTGCGACGGCGTGACCCAGGGCGAGCCGGGCATGGAACTGAGCCTGCCGAGCCGCGAAGTGATCGCCATGTCGACCGCCGTGGCGCTGTCGCACAACATGTTCGACGGCGCGCTGATGCTCGGCATCTGCGACAAAATTGTGCCGGGCCTGATGATGGGTTCGCTGCGCTTCGGCCATCTGCCAACGATCTTCGTCCCGGGCGGGCCGATGGTTTCGGGGATTTCCAACAAGGAGAAAGCCGACGTCCGCCAGAAGTACGCCGAAGGCAAGGCGACCCGTGAAGAGCTGCTGGAATCGGAGATGAAGTCCTACCACAGCCCGGGCACCTGCACCTTCTACGGCACCGCCAACACCAACCAGTTGCTGATGGAAGTCATGGGCCTGCACTTGCCGGGCGCGTCTTTCGTCAACCCGAACACACCACTGCGCGACGCCCTGACCCGCGAAGCCGCGCATCAGGTCACGCGCCTGACCAAGCAGAACGGCGACTTCATGCCGATCGGCGAAATCGTCGACGAGCGTTCCCTGGTCAATTCGATTGTCGCGCTGCACGCCACCGGCGGCTCGACCAACCACACCCTGCACATGCCGGCCATCGCCATGGCCGCTGGCATTCAACTGACCTGGCAGGACATGGCCGACCTCTCCGAAGTCGTGCCGACCCTGAGCCACGTCTACCCGAACGGCAAAGCCGACATCAACCACTTCCAGGCAGCGGGCGGCATGTCGTTTCTGATCCGCGAACTGCTCGGCGCCGGCCTGCTGCATGAAGACGTCAACACCGTGCTCGGCCATGGCCTGAGCCAGTACACCAAAGAGCCGTTCCTCGATAACGGCGAGCTGGTCTGGCGCGAAGGCCCGACCGACAGCCTCGACGAAAACATCCTGCGTCCAGTGGCGCGTGCGTTCTCGGCGGAGGGTGGTCTGCGCGTAATGGAGGGCAATCTCGGTCGCGGGGTGATGAAGGTTTCTGCGGTTGCGCTGGAAAACCAGATCGTTGAAGCACCGGCGATGGTGTTCCAGGATCAGCAGGACCTGGCGGACGCATTCAAGGCCGGTCTGCTGGAGAAGGATTTTGTCGCCGTGATGCGCTTCCAGGGCCCGCGCTCCAACGGCATGCCGGAGCTGCACAAGATGACGCCGTTCCTCGGCGTATTGCAGGATCGCGGCTTCAAAGTGGCGCTGGTCACCGACGGGCGTATGTCCGGCGCGTCGGGGAAAATCCCCGCAGCGATTCACGTCAGCCCGGAAGCTTATGTCGGTGGTGCTTTGGCGCGCGTGCAAGAGGGCGATATCATCCGCGTCGATGGCGTCAAAGGCACCTTGGAACTGAAGGTCGACGCCGCCGAATTTGCAGCGCGCGAACCTGCCAAGGGCCTGTTGGGCAACAACATTGGCAGCGGCCGCGAGCTGTTTGGCTTCATGCGCATGGCCTTCAGCTCGGCGGAGCAGGGCGCCAGCGCCTTCACTTCTGCCCTGGAGACGCTTAATTGAAACTGGCTTTGGTCGGTGACATCGGAGGCACCAACGCGCGGTTCGCGTTGTGGCAAAACCAGCAACTGCAATCGGTTCAGGTGCTGGCCACGGCCGACTTTGCCAGCCCGGAAGAGGCAATCGCTCTGTACCTGAGCGGGCTCGGTCTGGCGCCGGGCTCAATCGGCTCGGTATGCCTGTCGGTGGCAGGTCCGGTGAGTGGCGATGAATTCAAATTCACCAACAATCACTGGCGCCTCAGTCGCAGCGCGTTCTGCAAGACCTTGCAGGTCGAACAATTGTTGCTGACCAACGACTTCTCGGCGATGGCGCTGGGCATGACCCGCTTGCAGCCCGGCGAATTCCGCGTGGTTTGCGAAGGCACGCCGGAGCCGTTGCGTCCGGCGGTGGTAATCGGCCCGGGCACTGGCCTGGGTGTCGGCACCTTGCTCGATCTCGGCGAAGGGCGCTTTGCCGCGTTGCCGGGCGAGGGCGGCCACGTCGACCTGCCGCTGAGCAGCCCGCGGGAAACGCAATTGTGGCAACACATCTACAACGAGATCGGCCATGTCAGCGCGGAAACCGCGTTGAGCGGCGGCGGCCTGCCGCGGCTGTACCGGGCGATCTGCGCGGTCGATGGCCATGAGCCGAAGCTTGAGACGCCGGAAGCGATTACCGCCGCCGGCCTCGCCGGTGACCCGATTGCTTTGGAAGTGCTCGAGCAGTTCTGCTGCTGGCTCGGCCGCGTCGCCGGCAACAACGTGCTTACCACTGGCGCGCGCGGCGGGGTGTTTATCGTTGGCGGAGTGATTCCACGCTTCGCCGATTTCTTCCTCGCCAGCGGCTTCGCCCGCTGCTTCGCCGACAAAGGCTGCATGAGCGATTACTTCAAAGGCATCCCGGT
>NZ_RAZO01000150.1:0-12345 GCF_004307535.1 Pseudomonas sp. Sample_9 | reverse complement strand
GCCACAGTTCGGCGCGCAGGTCGTGCAACAGATCCAGCGCTTTTGTAGCGTCGGTAGCGTCAAGCACCAGAACGATTTCGAAGCGCTCGCTGATCGGTTGGGTGGCGAGGTTTTGTGTGGTGCTGTTGCTGGCCAGATCGGCGATTGGCAGCACGTGGGCCGAAGGTGTTGGCAGATCAGGGTTGCCTTGCAGCAACGCCAGATCGACACCCACCGAAATATGATTGGCAAGCCCAGGGCATTGCCCACGCAGTTGCGTGAGGATCGGGGTGATCTTCATGGGGGTGTTCCGAAGTAAGAGAAATTACAGTGGACGCCGCAGTCCCTGTGGGAGCGAGCCTGCTCGCGAAAGCGGTCGATCAGTCACATCGATGCTGAAGCTGACGTCCCTTTCGCGAGCAGACTCGCTCGCATAGGGCTATGCGTGGAGATTTAAGGCTGGTCGCGCGGCGGCAGTTCACAGACGCCGATACGCTTGGCCGCCCAGCGTTCGTAAAGGCCTATGGCTACATCAGCGCCGGCCATCGCCGTCAGGCAGCCAAACGCGCCAGCGGCCCAGATCGACATGCCGGCGGCATACAGCAGCATGATTGCCGACACGCCGCAGATCATGCAGGCGCCGGAACGCAGAGCCAGACGCCGCACCAGCGACCAGCCGCGAGCGCCCTCCTTGTCGGCGCGCCACATCTCGCCGGACACCCCGCCAACGACGGCAAGGAGGATGACCAGCCAGATCGGCATGTCCGCCAACGCTTGTTGCTCGTTTGTCATGTCACGCCTCCGTGGGTGATTGATGAGTGATGGGTTGGGTTCGAACGGTTTCTCTTGAGACAGGCATTCCAAAAAGCCCGGCGGGCCAGGCTTTTCAGCAATGCTCTTTCGCGATCAAGCGTTGCAAAGCGCAGCGGTCAGAATGGTGCGATCGGCCAGATGACTTCGGGAAAGGTGTTCTGCTCTGTCGTGGCGCAGACGTCGAGGTAATACTGTTTGATGGCACGCAATTGCGACCACTCTTCCGGAGTGGCGACTGCCAGGTCCACTTTGTACTGCAGTGGGTTGAACTTCAGGAACTGCTCGACTTTGTCAAAGCGTTGTTGCAGGCGGCCGCGGATGACACCCTCTAGTTCATCAGGTGTGAGAGGCAAAAAAGACTCGCCGTAAGGGCCTAGTTGCAATTTGTATCCCGGCTGCGCGGTGGTATCACCGGTGACATTGCGCCACGCAGAGATTGGTTCATTGGCAGGGATCGCAGGTGGCTCTCCCTCAGTGTCCAGCACTTGAAGAACGACAATGATGTTATTAGGTGAAATAGTCAGGACGTAACGGTTCATGCCAGTTTCCTTTTTGACAGGTTTCAGCCAGTGCTGCTGATATAGCTTCACACTTGGCCAGACAATGCTTGCCGCAATTGAGGCAGGCATTCCAAAAAGCCCGGCGCTTGTACACCGGGCTTTTCAGTAATGCGCTCCTTCGCCTTCCTTCCAATCCTGTGTTCGAGAAGGAAGCTGACTTTTCGGCGCTACTGGCGCGGTACGAGTCCATTCAGATTGTTTTTCCGACCGCGGTCCCTGCCCGCCGGATAACTGCTTCTGGTGCTTTACGCTGCACACCCGGGTCAGTTGCCAACCCTCTGAACCGTTGAGGCCGGTTCATCGCTGCCTGTTCTTGTGGAACTAAAGAGCTTGTTTTGCCAGCCGCTTTGTCGAGCGGCTTGGTGGCAAGAATATGCATGGATGCATATACAGTCAATGCGTAAATGCATTTATTTATGCATTAAATTTGCGCATATGCATGAAACCCAAGCGGGCCAAGGGGTGGGGAGATTTCTGCAGGCGAAAAAAAACCTGCCGGGAGGGCAGGTTTCAGTTGAATCGAAAGGGGCTAGCGGGCGTACATGCCCCACCAGAAGACGTGACCGAGGATGACGATCTGCTCTTCCTGGATTTCCTGGAAGCTGTAGTCCTCATCCGGATGCTCGTCGCGATTGAAGCTGCGCAGACGGATGCCGGTGGGCAGGCGATAGAGTTGCTTCACGCGCAATTGGCCGTTGTGATTGATCGCATACAAGTCGCCATCAACGATGTCGCCGATGCCGCACTTGCCGGCGTTGACACCGACAGTCGCGCCATCCCGCAGGACCGGCAACATGCTGTTGCCGCGTACGGTCACACACTTGGCCTGGTCGAACTGCACACCGTTGTGGCGCAGACTGCGCTTGCCGAAGCGCAGGCTAGAGCGCTCACTCTCTTCGATGACGAATCTTCCTGATCCAGCAGCCAATTCAACCTCGCGTAGAAAGGGCACCGACACCTCGTCGTCATCGACGGGGGTGTCGTCGTCCCACAGGCTTATGTCCTTGAGTTCCGCATGCACGTCAGCACGCGTGCCGGCTGCCGCTGGCGCGACATCCGCGCGCCCGCGCAACTGATCGGTGCTGACGTTGAAATAATCAGCGATCTTCGAGATGTGTTTATCCGAAGGATCGACAATCTTCCCGCTGAGAATCCGCGAGAGCGTGGATTGAGGCACGCCGGTGCGACGGTGGAGCTCCGTGGGGGAGATCCCGTGCTGGTCGAGCAGTGCTCTTAAGACGGAGGAAACGTTGCGTTTTTGCATAACGCGCATAGTGCTTGAAGTTTTTCCCGATGACAAATGCTGATTTGCATAAATCGTGCATAGATCAGCTTTTCACTGCAAGTAAACGCTCACCCGACCGCAGTGCCTGCGTCGGGCTTACTGCCCATGGTAACCTTGCGCCCATCGCGGAAAAGCCCGGCCACCGCCCGCGCTTTGCCCTACATCTTTTAACGAGTTTCCCGACAATCCGATGAATAAAGCCGTCTCCGACCTGTCCTCCCACACTCCGATTGTGCTGGAGTAACTCGGTGCGTGAGCCTACAACCCCCGTGGTTGCTGAGCCTTGGCCTATTAACGCGCTCTAAGCACTGAGGTACGATTAGCATTGAATGGCATGGATTGGCGTCTGGTTTGCCCCATTTTTGCCCCATTACCATTCGACGCCATCGCTCAACTGTTAGCCCGGACATCCCAGTCAGCTCTGAGCTATACGCGTTATCACATCTACTTACGAATGAACCAGGTCAGACAATGCAGCAATGCTGTGCGTGCAGAGAAGAGATAAAAACAAACGCAACCAGGTGCCCTCACTGCTCCTCAACCCAAGGGTGGAGACGAATCTTTACGACGCCTGTTCTTATCTGTAGCTCTATAGTCACCATACTCTCTGTAGGCGGATTGGAACCCATCAAGCACGTGTTAACACCACCTCGGGCTGATCTACGACCCGCAATTATCGGTGGCGACTTCCACCAAATGAACTTCACGTTGACCAACCTCGGCGCGCGAGCGGCCACCCTCGTCAACGTTGAGATTGCAGGTAAAACGAAGCGAGATTTTACTGGAGTTTGGTTTGTGAAAACCGCGGCTGATGGAAAAGTTCTGGAACCGGGAAAGTCCTATGAAATAAAAGCATCAAATGGGAGCTTAATTCCAGGTGTAGTGGATTCCCACCGAGCAGCCTTCCTTAAAAGAATCCATGGTTTCTCTAATAACTGTCAGCTTCTTGTGACCTACGCAGAGGTTGATGGTCAGCAAGCCAGACTATCTTACCCCTACATGTGCGATCCAGTTGATTGATAGGGATTCGAACCCCCTCTGGACTCTCTATAGGCCGCTGCTGCCCACCAAAAACGGCGCTTTCGTTCTTTACCGCAGGCGTGGGGCGGGCCGAAGCGGCCTCCCATATGCCCTAATTTTGCCTTAAACAGGTATGACGACTTTCGGCCAGAATCGGACGTTCGCATAAGCGATTGAGAATTTTCCGCCACACCACTACCATCAGAGTGCCACTATGCGGGTAGAAAACAATTAAAACCCAAACTGAAAGTTGAAACGGAGTTCTATAATGCAGGATCTCGGAAAATACCTATTAAAACACGTATCAACTGACACTAGGCATGCAACAAATAGGTTTGAAATTGTAGATAAAATGTTTGACAGTTGGATGTCGGAAAAAGGGGTGACTGACCTATCAAGTGAAAAAGGAAAATTTACAAGCATCAAACAGGGTGCAAATGGAACTTTTTCTCGCAAGCTCATACAGAACGAGCTTGGAAGCCTGCGTGAAATATTATTAATTGAGATTTTTGAAAATGAGCATGCATTTGTAACTGAGCTTCGAATCGGACTTGTTGATAACTCGGTTTTTATATACTGTTCACTATCTGCAAAAAGACTGTCACAGATTATCGCTCCAGTCAGAATCCATCCCCGATGCCCTAGAATTATCAGAGAAATCATCGAGAAGTTCGATGACTGGGAGCTTGATGGAGACAAGATACCTTCCTCATCGATAATAGACAGCAATGGAGAAGACGGAGGTCTTGCACTGTGCACCAGGCTACTTGATAAAGGAAGGAAGTTTCCAGTCGTGGTCATTTCTGACGATCTCGATGAGCGACCTTGGCCTAACTTAGCTGAAAAACTTGCAAGGGATCTCGTTGGAGTCGCTCATGTAGCTGTCGTAGATGACGAGGGGTCTTGGGCAATGACAGATGAGTTAGGTAAGCGAGACTCCTGTTATCTCGGTGCAGTCCGACTGTATTGGCCACTGGGTGAGAAGGACTACCTTAGTTCTTCAATTTGGACGGCAAGCAAGCTTTGGGACGAATATTCGGGGGATATACCTGGACTAGGTAGATTCCAGTCAACTATCAGAGGAATTGTTCTCGAAACGTCCTCACTATCGCTTTCAGCGCCTAAAAGCCTCCGTGAAATCCCTAAGCGTGAGATGCGCGATCGTCTAAATGCTGCAAATGCTGAAGAAAAGGAAAAAGACCTAAATTCTATTATCGATGAAAACAGCGAATTAAATGACAAATTAGAAGCCGCAAATACTGAAATTTTAAAGCTCAAAAGTCGAATTGCGTTTTTAAGTTCAAAGTTAGACGATGGCGATCCGGAAAAAGACACAAATTCGCCCGAAGACTGCGAGACCGAAATTGCTCACTCTCCGGTAGGTGAAGGGCAAATAAGATACTATAAAAAAATCGGAAAAAAAGGTGATACCGACACATTGGTTTGTGTCAAACAATGCAACCACAATTCTTGGCGACCTGCCTTCAAAGCTATCCAGGCGGAAAAAGGAATAACAAAGCTGGAAGGTAGATCGGATTGGCGAAGTATCCAGCACTGCAACGGCTGCAAAGGTGGTGGACGGTGGAAGGTTCAGTGGTGATTTTCAAAGATAATATTGTTTCGAAGCCCACCTAAAGGTGCTCTTGGAATCGTCGGCCCAGACTATCTAGCCGATGATTTCCAAGACAAACTTGATATGGTTCGTCTAGAAGCAGTCAAACGGACGGCAACGAAAGATCTTATAATAGATATTGTAAGTTAGCGCGATCTCCTGACGAGTATTTTTCCATTACTGCCGGGGCGACTTGCAATATGCGATAAGAAGCGGCAAATACGATGCGAAAGGGGGATCTGGCGCTCGCCACGAGAGGCTTAGTTAGTTTTTGCCGGGCATCTACATCGTAAGGCATCGACCTGAAATATTGTAATTATTTAGATTCTATTTGATTTAAGGAAGATACTTATGGATTCTGGTTTTGATGAGGGTGATTTCAAGAAGGCTCGGGGTATGCTCCTATCCTTTTCATCCATACTCATATCTTTATGGTTTTTTGGTGCCGACTTAAAGTCGGTGTCATTACTTGGAACTACAATTGCCTTTACGCAAAATACGCAACACGTCTGGATGGTGGCGCTAGCAATCAATAGTTATTTTTTGCTTAGATTCTATCAGCACTCACCAAATACGTCCTATTCAGAAAATAAGATTTATCAAAGTGCTTTTGAAGATTTTTTGATTAAAAACATGCAGCGATTGAAAAAGGAAAAAATAAAGGAAGATTTGTTCCAGAATCTGAAACATCTTGGAGCTCAGGAAAGCGGTAAGCATGAAATTGTCAGGACTAGCTTCAGCACTGTAACCAACCCCCAGGACAAAAGAAAATTTTCTCGAGGGTTCGCTCGTATAGCAAAGTTTCAAGTTCGTGGAGAATACAAAAATCTCGACGCAACTGAGCTTAAAACCTCACCAGCATTCGAATATGGATATCCGTGTCCTTACTGGCTCGTAGTGCTAGCAACTTACCGAGCCAAGATAGCTGCAAACGTTAAAACATCATACGGAACTGAATACCTGCTGCCATATTTGTGGAGCAGCTGGGCAGCAGTGATTTGTATGCATCAGTGGTTTGTTATAAACCAATTAAGTTTAATGAAGGCCTAGCTTCATCTATGCAAATCAATCTCCATTAAAAAAGATAGGTACCGCCGGAAACGGTCGACCATCAACTTCGCCTCTGGTCGTGCGTGCTCGCTTGCAAACGTCCGCCTCTGGCCGAAAGCGGCCATTGGCGTGAGGCATTTGGGGTTGTTAGAAGGGTTGGTTTAGGCTCATAGTGTTGTGAGTTCGAATCTCTCCTTCACCGCCACATTCAGTAAACGCAAGCCCCTGATTTTCCTAGAGAAATCTGGGGTTTGTGGTTTTTGACGTCCGAAAAATGGCCATATGGGACAGATGCGCCATTCTGGTGCGAAAAAGTCATCGAAACTGAGATGCCTGAGCTAATCTGGTATGGCACGCCTGAACTAGCCCTTTGGTAGCTTTCGCTCAAGGACGATCCAAATGCCAAATAACTCAGATTCAAATGTAACCACCGCCGACGCGCTGACTTTACTGCTGCACAACCAGCATGCGCTGGGTGCGGCGATAGAAGAGATCACTCATTGGATCTCGGGGGCTGGCGCAGATATTGTTGCCGATAATGCTGTAGTCGCCTTAGAGACGCTGGACAGGAATGCGGCGGCGATTACGGACGCGATCACTCGATTACGGCAGGATTAGGCACTCGCGATGGTTGGCATAGCGAGTTGACGCGCGTCCGGAGCCATCGGATTACACTAAGCACTTATTTGACTTTACGAGACGAGCTGTTCCGTTGCCAATGGTTGGTGATAATCCAGCAGACATAGCGTCGGAGATCAGGTATCTCATAGCTTCTACATCAAGCGTCTTGCCTTTGTTCTCGCGCATGAACTCGCGGCTAATGAAATAGCGGCCACAGGCACCACATTCAATATTTACCCAGTCGCCTACCAGAGATCGACGTTCCGCGTTTTCCCAACAAATCCAGCACATACATTTCATAAAGGCGCTCCTCGATGACCAATGGATTGCGCCAGAGAAAAACGAGTTCAACACTGAGTGCCGACCGGAACCACCGTCTATCGGTTTGTATATGGCAGATGTGCGGACGCCGCGTACTGCCAATAGCGCCTTATGTCATCCGATGAATAGAACGCCGTTTATGTTCAACAGGCCCCCACACCTCGGCCCGGTGCGGGGGCCTTTTTTTGCCCAAGCGGCAACCACTGGCCCCGGTGCTGGTCTACCATTGCCTAACCTCCTGGTCGATGCGTCGGCCGCCTCCAAGAGGAACGCTGCTGCATGTCATACGCCTATGAAGGCCTGGCCACCGTCACCGTGCTGGCACTGTACTTGGGCCAGCCACCGACGGATCTCACCATGCTGGAATTGAACGTCCGTGTGCATAACGCCGGATCGGGGCGGTTTCGCATTGAGTTTGACCGTTACCTGCACGGTCCAAAGGAGGCGAACGCCCTGCGGGTGATCTTGCCGGGGGGCTTGTTGCTGCAAGGCCCGATCGCCGACGGGCGCAATGAGCCGGCCGGTGGCTGGCTGTTGATCGAGGCAGAACAATACGACCTTGCGCTTGAGCAGCCTGCGAGCCTCAATGGCTGGAGGTGGGAATGAGCAGCGCGACCGACGCCTTCACAGCGCTGAACCTGCCGCAAGCGGTGCAGGCCCAGGTCCTGAAACTCCTCGCCCAGATCGGCCGTGCGCAGACAGCCGATGATCTGTTTCGCGCCAGTGATCGTGCCGAAGGTTTTGTCTTGGGGCTGGAAACCGCCAAGGCGCTGAACGCCGGCAGTATCGAGGTCTTGTATAAGGCCTTCGACGACGCTGCGACGGCTCGGCGCCTGGAGCATGCACAGTGATCGGCAAAGGCATTCACGAAGAGGTGTTGCGCGCCCTGGTTGAACAACACGCCGTGCGCGAATGCCTGGTGGCCAAGATCGATGGCGGCCCCGATTGGGGCCTGACGATCCGCCTAGCGGGGCAGCGGCGCACGCTGGCTGCCTGTACGCTCGCGGCGTGAGCGACTGCGCACCTGGGCCGCCTTGACGACTGAGGGACGCTTAATTAAACACGCTCGTTCCAAGGTTCTGCGCAGCGCTATCAATGATTTGCGCTCGCGCTCATGTCTCAGCGACGTAGCCTCAAATACTGGACCTAAATCGCTGACGATACTCATTGGGAGTTACGCCATTTAACTTCGAAAAATTTCTTATTAGGCCAGTTTCGTGTCCAAACCCCGTCAAAAAAGCAATCTCTTTGAGAGGGCGTTCCGTACTTACAAGCAAGTGACGCACCGCATCGATTCTGAACTGTTCCACTGTCTTGCTTGGCGTTTGTCCCGTGCTTGCCTTGTACCGTCGAATGAACGTACGCTCGCTCATCTTCATTCGCGCAGCGAGTGTAGGGATTGACAAATCCTCCATTAAATTTTCACTAATCCACGCGTGAAGATCCGAGAAAGTACCGCTTTTAGATTGCATGTTTAGGCTAGAGCTAAACTGATTTTGGTCGCCCGGGCGCTTTAGAAATACAACCAGATGCTTCGCAACTTTCAATGCCATGGCATGCCCCAAATCGCTTTCGACAAGCGCTAAAGCAAGGTCAATACCAGAAGTGACACCAGCAGATGTCCATATAGGCCCGTCATTTATGAATATTGGCCCTCGCTTAAGTATAAGGTCGGGATTACTTCGCTCAAGCTCATCATATGCAGACCAATGCGTTGTCACCTTGCGGCCCTTTAATTCTCTCAACGCCGCCAAGGCGAACACTCCCGTACAGATAGAGACCAAACGCTGAGCTCGTCCAGCGTGCGCTGTGAATATCGAATTAAACCGTGGGTGTTTACAAAAATCATAAATCCCCGGACCACCCGGGACAATTAAAGTATGGGGAATGGGTGAGTCTTGGGCTAATGGCGGTGTATTGAAACAGGCATGGGGGATAACTGTAGCGGTACCGTCAAGCGTTACTATCGATAGCTTGTAAGGCTGAGCGTTAGGGTCAGAGTAGTAATTAGCGGTTAAGAACACCTCAAATGGGCCAGCGAAATCGATAAGGTTCGCCTGCGAATAGGAAACGAATTGGATCGTTTTTGTTAGCATCTGACAGTCGTCCGCGCACCCTTGTGGTGCACATATACATATTTTTGGCGTAAATCGTCAACCTATTGTCATTTATTTCAGACGAAATGATAGCGTAATATCATCACGCCGATCAGAACTGCGGGCAACGCAACAATGGCATTTGACCAAGTTCGATATACCGATATTGCAACCCATAAGCCATTCTGATCACCAACGGAGAACTTTAGGTATAAAGGCGAAATGAATTCCGGCTTAGTCTTGATAAGCTAATTGTCATGGAATACAACAACAATTAATTCCACAGTGCTTAACGACTGCTGCAGGCTTACCCATGACCAAATTATATAACTACGTAGAAGCAACAAAGAAATGCGAAGAACTCACTGCACAAATGGTAGAAGATGTTGGAGCAATTGTCTTTTCTGTAAGAGCGCTGGAGCACACATTCATACTCGCCAACTTAGAAGTCGAAAAAGCATCAAAGTGCGGACCCAACAACTTTGACAAAGCCTGCTCACTACCTTCGCACATGCTGGCGAAAGAGTTGAAAAAGTTAAACTTTTCACTCGAAGCACTCAAAACAACAATCAAACGCAATATTAGTGAAAGCCTAGGGTATCTTAACTCTGTTACCATGAATCTTGTAATGGAGACATCCGAACATCCTGGTGACCCTCTCCCAGATGCATTTCGCAAATACAAAGAAGTTCTGATCAGAAGCATCCACACATTGAAAAAACTCGACGACGAGCTCTTCAATGCTGAAATAAATTTAGCCAACGACAAGTAAAAAATCAGGACTTGTAAATCATGCAGCATTAAACGATATCGCCCGAGGCGTGATCACACTTCAACGCTGAGCAGTACCATTATAAAAAACTTCATTCACTTCCTCCAAACTTCACGGATGAAAAAAAGCCTATCGAGGCAACTATGAATTTCAGAAATTTAAGCATTTCCAAAAAGGCCACGTTATGTTTCGGAATAATTACCGCAACCCTTATATCGCTTGGCATTTTCGCATCCTTTCAACTGACTTATCTAAAGTCTGCGGGCGAGCACCTAGCACAGAATACTCTACCTAGCACGCAAACTATCGATGATATACAAATCGCGCTGCTTAACGCCCGTTTGGAAAGTATCAGGGTGCTGGCGAACTCGACTAACGTAACGGGTAAAGCCGCCGGAGAAGCCAAACTTCAACATGCAGTTCAAACGCTGGAAGCGCGCAGCGAGCACTATAGTAAGAACTTAATCGCTGGAGACCAAGATCGGCGGCAGTTTGAAGCTGCAGATCACGCCATGAGAGATTACATCAATGGTCTAGACCAGCTTAAAAACCTGGAAGCTTCCGATCATAGTCAGGCGTTAGCCTTTGCCAACTCCGCCCAAGCTGATAACGCTAACTCCTTCCAGGAAAAGTTAAACATAATGAGGGAATTTAACGCCGATCAGGCGAGGTCTTTGGTGGCCGAGGCTGCCGAGATTTACAAAAAAAGTACCCGTGTACTCACGACCGTAATTGTCATTTCTCTATTACTGACGATCTTCTTGGCGATAGCTCTAACGCGCAGCATCGTAAAGCCCATAGGAGATTCGCTAAAACTCGCCGAAGAGATTGCATCTGGCGATTTAACGCGACAACTTGAAATCACAGGAACGGATGAAGTATCCAGACTAATGAGCGCATTAAATTTAATGTCAAAGAATCTCCACGGTACGATTCAAGAAATATCAGAAGCGTCCATACAGCTAAGTTCCGCCGCTGTGGAAATGACGTCGATAACAGAGGCCGCGGATCAATTGCTTCAGCAACAAAACAGCGAAATTGAACAAGCTGCTACAGCTGTTACCGAGATGACTTCCGCCGTGGAAGAGGTGGCCCGCAATGCCACATCGACTTCCCAAGCAGCCCAAAACTCGAATGAATCGGCAAAGCTGGGTAATCTACGCGTATCCGAAACGTTGAGCGCTGTCGAGACATTGACGGAACTTGTGGAAAGCTCTTCTACCCAAGTGGTGAAGCTGGCTGAACAGGCTGAAGACATAAGCCAAGTCGTGGGCGTAATCAGAAGTATAGCAGAGCAAACAAACTTGTTAGCTTTAAACGCCGCAATCGAGGCCGCGCGCGCGGGTGAACAAGGGAGAGGATTTGCAGTCGTCGCGGATGAAGTTAGGGCGCTGGCGCATCGGACGCAAGTCTCCACCTTGGAAATTGAGAAGATGATAACCGCTATACAAAATGGGTCCGCAACCACCGTTGAATCTATCCGCAGGAGTACCGAAGAGGTGTATAACACCAAAAGAACCGCGGAAGGTGCGGGCCAATCTTTAAGAAAGATTACCGATACCGTGCTCGAAATAAATGAACGCAATCTCCAGATCGCAGTTGCCTCAGAGGAGCAGGCGCATGTTGCTAGAGATGTGGACAGGAGTTTAATCAGTATTAGATCGCTTGCCATTCAAAGCAGTGAAGGGGCAAACCAGACGATTGCAGCGAGCAATGAATTGAGTCGACTGGCGGTCAATTTAAATCATCTTGTACGAAAATTCAAAGTATGAAGAACTAGGAGTTCATTTACCTAGTTCTTCAATGATTGCGCTTCAGAACAATACGCGGCAACTTGAGTTCCACCAATATATCTGAACCGCAGTTGATAAAGGCGTCGTTCATTTGAGAGACGATGCCTGAGCCGTGTCAGAACAAGCCGCCCAACGAATCTGGTGTCCAGTTCATAATCGCCAGCTCGCCGCTCACCTCGGCTTTGCCTTGCCGCTGGTTGGTATTGGAGTAACGAATGTCGAGTGTCTCGAAGTGAAAGCCTTCGAATACGCGGCGGATGTTGGGATGGTCGTTAATGCTGACCATCGCCTTACCTTTGCAACGGCGCATGAAGTCGGCCATCCGTTCATAGTTCTCGAACGGAAAGTCGACGCCATACCCAGCGGTCTGCCAGTAAGGCGGATCCATGTAGTGGAAGGTGTGGGCACGGTCGTAGCGCTCTG
>NZ_RAZO01000478.1:0-12396 GCF_004307535.1 Pseudomonas sp. Sample_9 | reverse complement strand
CCGACTACATCGGTGACCAGGACGCTATCGAATACATGTGTCAGGAAGGCCCGGCCGCTGTTTTCGAGCTGGACCACATGGGTCTGCCGTTCTCGCGTACCGAGCAAGGCCGCATCTACCAGCGTCCGTTCGGTGGCCAGTCCAAGGACTACGGCAAGGGCGGTCAGGCTGCACGTACCTGCGCAGCATCCGACCGTACCGGTCACGCGCTGCTGCACACGCTTTATCAGGGCAACCTGAAAGCCGGCACCACGTTCCTCAACGAGTACTACGCTGTTGATCTGGTGAAAAACCAGGAAGGCGAATTCGTGGGCGTGATCGCGATCTGCATCGAAACCGGCGAAACCTCCTACATCCGTGCCAAGGCCACCGTTCTGGCGACTGGCGGTGCGGGCCGTATCTACGCGTCCACCACCAACGCCCTGATCAACACCGGTGACGGCGTCGGCATGGCTCTGCGTGCTGGCGTGCCGGTACAAGACATCGAAATGTGGCAGTTCCACCCGACCGGCATCGCCGGCGCCGGTGTACTGGTTACCGAAGGTTGCCGTGGTGAAGGTGGTTACCTGATCAACAAGCACGGCGAGCGTTTCATGGAGCGTTATGCTCCGAACGCGAAAGACCTGGCTGGTCGTGACGTGGTTGCCCGTTCGATGGTCAAGGAAATCATCGCAGGCAACGGTTGCGGTCCGAATGGCGACCACGTGATGCTCAAACTCGACCACCTGGGCGAGGAAGTGCTGCACAGCCGTCTGCCAGGCATCTGCGAACTGTCGAAGACTTTCGCCCACGTTGACCCGGTGGTTGCGCCGGTTCCGGTTGTGCCGACCTGCCACTACATGATGG
Source organism: Pseudomonas sp. Sample_9 (assembly GCF_004307535.1). Taxonomy (NCBI): domain Bacteria; kingdom Pseudomonadati; phylum Pseudomonadota; class Gammaproteobacteria; order Pseudomonadales; family Pseudomonadaceae; genus Pseudomonas; species Pseudomonas sp. Sample_9. The sequence continues at coordinate 11,550 of NZ_RAZO01000478.1, read as the reverse complement.
GCGGCGTTGCCACCAACATTCATGGCCAGGCGATCACCCAGAACGCCGAAGGTCAGGACCAGATCATCCCTGGCCTGTTCGCGGTAGGCGAAGTGGCTTGCGTATCGGTTCACGGTGCGAATCGTCTGGGCGGCAACTCGCTGCTCGACCTGGTGGTCTTCGGTCGCGCTGCCGGCCTGCACCTGGAAAAGGCGTTGACCGATGGCATCGAATACGACGACGCTACCGAGTCCGACATCGAAGCTGCACTGTCGCGTCTGAACGCGCTGAACAACCGTACCGACGGTGAAGACGTTGCCACCCTGCGTCGCGAGCTGCAAAGCTGCATGCAGAACTACTTCGGTGTATTCCGTACCGGCGAATACATGCAGAAGGGCATCGCTCAGCTGGCCGATCTGCGCAAGCGTATCGCCAACGTGAAGATCAACGACAAGTCGCAAGCGTTCAACACTGCACGTATCGAAGCGCTGGAACTGCAGAACCTGCTGGAAGTGGCTGAAGCTACCGCCATCGCGGCCGAAGTACGTAAAGAGTCCCGCGGCGCTCACGCCCGTGAAGACTTCGAAGACCGTGATGACGAAAACTGGCTGTGCCACACCCTGTACTTCCCGGGTGACAAGCGCGTCACCAAGCGTGCCGTGAACTTCTCGCCGAAGACTGTTCCGACTTTCGAACCTAAAGTCCGGACTTATTAAGGGTGACCGCCATGTTGCAAGTCAGTGTTTATCGCTACAACCCTGATCAGGACGCTGCGCCGTTCATGCAGGATTTCCAGGTCGATACCGGTGGTAAAGACCTGATGGTGCTGGACGTGCTGGCCCTGATCAAAGAGCAGGACGAAGGTTTCTCCTATCGTCGCTCCTGCCGTGAAGGCGTCTGCGGCTCCGACGGCATGAACATCAACGGCAAGAACGGTCTGGCCTGCATCACGCCGCTGTCTGCCGTTGTAAAAGGCAACAAACTGATCGTTCGTCCGCTGCCAGGTTTGCCGGTTATCCGTGACCTGGTCGTCGATATGAGCATCTTCTACAAGCAATACGAGAAGGTGAAGCCTTACCTGCAGAACGACACGCCGGCTCCGGCCATCGAGCGTCTGCAGTCGCCAGAAGAGCGCGAAAAGCTCGACGGTCTGTACGAGTGCATCCTGTGCGCCTGCTGCTCGACCTCTTGCCCGTCCTTCTGGTGGAACCCGGACAAGTTCCTGGGTCCAGCTGCACTGCTGCAAGCCTACCGCTTCCTGGCAGACAGCCGTGACACCAAGACCAGCGAACGTCTGGCTTCACTTGACGACCCGTTCAGCGTTTTCCGCTGCCGGGGCATCATGAACTGCGTCAACGTATGTCCGAAAGGCCTGAACCCGACTAAGGCCATCGGTCACATCCGTAACATGCTGCTTTCGAGCGGCGTGTGATTCAGCTGCTGTAACCGTTGCACCGTAGAGGCTGTGGCGCGGGCTTCAACCCGCGTCATGGCTATAACCAGAGCAGTAGCCATAAGCTGCAGCTCTTCTTTTGAAGAAATGAGACAAGCAGGGGCATCCGGGCTGGTACCCGGACTATCAGTGTGATCCTAGGTGGCTTGTTTTAGTCGCTGCATTCGGACTTCTGCAAGTTTGCTCGGTGTCGACACCGATGGTGTTCCCCTAACCGAGGGTGACCAAGCATGCAAGAAAGCGTGATGCAGCGCATGTGGAACAGCGCCTACCTTTCAGGTGGAAACGCTGCCTATGTGGAAGAGCTTTATGAGCTCTACCTGCACGACCCTAACGCTGTGCCAGAAGAGTGGCGCACCTACTTTCAGAAGTTGCCTGCCGACGGCAACTCTGCCACTGATGTTTCGCACTCGACGATTCGCGATCATTTCGTGCTGCTGGCAAAGAACCAGCGCCGCGCCCAACCGGTTTCCGCCGGCAGCGTGAGCAGTGAGCACGAGAAGAAGCAAGTTGAAGTGCTGCGATTGATCCAGGCCTACCGTATGCGTGGCCACCAGGCAGCCCAGCTTGACCCGCTGGGGCTGTGGCAGCGTCCTGCACCTGCAGACCTGTCGATCAATCATTACGGCTTGACCAATGCCGATCTTGATACGACCTTCCGTGCCGGCGACCTGTTCATCGGCAAAGAGGAAGCGAGCCTACGCGAAATTCACGAAGCGTTGCAGCAGACATATTGCCGCACCATCGGCGCTGAATTCACGCACATCACCGATTCCGAGCAGCGCCAGTGGTTCCAGCAGCGTCTGGAAAGCGTGCGTGGTCGTCCGACGTACTCCGCCGACATCAAGAGCCACCTGCTTGAGCGCGTGACTGCCGGTGAAGGCCTGGAAAAATACCTGGGCACCAAATACCCGGGCACCAAGCGTTTCGGTCTGGAAGGCGGCGAAAGCCTGATTCCGATGCTCGACGAACTGATCCAGCGTTCCGGCTCGTACGGCACCAAGGAAGTCGTCATCGGCATGGCCCACCGTGGCCGTCTGAACGTTCTGGTCAACACCTTCGGCAAGAACCCGCGCGAGCTGTTCGACGAGTTCGAAGGCAAGAAGAAGGTCGAGCTGGGTTCCGGTGACGTGAAATATCACCAGGGCTTCTCGTCCAACGTGATGACCACCGGCGGCGAAGTTCATCTGGCCATGGCGTTCAACCCGTCCCACCTGGAAATCGTTTCCCCGGTGGTCGAAGGTTCGGTGCGCGCCCGTCAGGACCGTCGCAACGACCTGACCGGTGAGAAAGTTCTGCCGATCTCCATCCACGGTGACGCGGCATTCGCCGGTCAGGGCGTGGTCATGGAAACCTTCCAGATGTCGCAGACCCGCGGTTTCAAGACCGGCGGTACCGTGCACATCGTGATCAACAACCAGGTTGGTTTCACCATCAGCAACCCGCTGGACTCGCGTTCCACCGAGTACGCCACCGACGTTGCCAAGATGATCCAGGCGCCGATCCTCCATGTGAATGGTGATGATCCGGAAGCCGTGCTGTTCGTGACCCAGCTGGCCATCGACTACCGCATGCAATTCAAGCGTGACGTGGTCATCGATCTGGTCTGCTACCGTCGTCGCGGCCACAACGAGGCCGACGAGCCAAGCGGCACCCAGCCCCTGATGTATCAGCAGATCACCAAGCAGCGCACTACCCGCGAGCTGTACGCTGAACGCCTGACCCAGGCCGGTGTGCTCGACGCTGAACGTGTTCAGGCCAAGGTCGACGAATACCGCAACGCGCTGGACAACGGTCTGCACGTGGTGAAATCGCTGGTCAAGGAGCCGAACAAAGAGCTGTTCGTCGACTGGCGTCCGTACCTGGGCCACGCCTGGACCGCGCGTCACGACACGCGTTTCGATCTCAAGACCCTGCAAGAACTGTCCGCCAAGCTGCTTGAAATTCCGGAAGGCTTCGTCGTTCAGCGCCAGGTCGCGAAGATCTACGAAGACCGTCAGAAGATGCAAGCCGGCGGCCTGCCGATCAACTGGGGTTACGCCGAAACCATGGCGTACGCGACTCTGGCGTTCGAAGGTCACCCGATTCGTATGACTGGTCAGGACATCGGCCGCGGTACGTTCTCGCACCGTCACGCTGTGTTGCACAACCAGAAAGACGCGGGCACCTACATTCCGCTGCAGAACCTGTACGACGGTCAGCCACGTTTCGACCTGTACGACTCGTTCCTCTCGGAAGAAGCGGTACTGGCATTCGAATACGGTTACTCGACCACCACGCCAAACGCGCTGGTGATCTGGGAAGCCCAGTTCGGAGACTTCGCCAACGGTGCTCAGGTCGTGATCGACCAGTTCATCACCAGCGGCGAGCACAAGTGGGGCCGTCTCTGCGGTCTGACCATGCTGCTGCCACACGGTTACGAAGGTCAGGGCCCTGAGCACAGCTCGGCTCGTCTTGAGCGTTACCTGCAGCTGTGCGCCGAGCACAACATTCAGGTGTGCATGCCGACCACGCCAGCGCAGATCTACCACTTGCTGCGTCGTCAGGTGATTCGTCCGCTGCGCAAGCCGCTGGTCGTGCTGACGCCGAAGTCGCTGCTGCGCCACAAGCTGGCCATCTCGACGCTGGAAGATCTGGCCGAAGGTTCGTTCCAGACCGTGATCCCGGAAATCGATGCACTGGACCCGAAAAAGGTCGAGCGCGTGGTTCTGTGCAGCGGCAAGGTCTACTACGACCTGCTGGAAAAACGCCGTGCCGAAGGCCGCGAAGATATCGCCATCGTGCGTATCGAGCAGCTGTATCCGTTCCCTGAGGACGACTTGAAAGAAGTCCTGGCTCCATACACCAACGTCAAACACGCCGTTTGGTGTCAGGAAGAGCCGATGAACCAGGGTGCCTGGTACTGCAGCCAGCATCACTTGCGTCGCAGCATCGCCAACCTCGACAAGACTCTCGTACTTGAGTACGCGGGCCGTGAGGCTTCGGCTGCGCCAGCTTGTGGTTACGCATCGATGCACGCCGAGCAGCAGGAAAAACTGCTGCAAGATGCTTTCACTGTTTAACGCCTTCGCGCTGACTGAAACCGAATTTTAAGGACCCACAGATAATGGCTATCGAAATCAAAGCCCCGTCATTCCCGGAATCGGTTGCCGATGGCACCGTTGCCACCTGGCACAAGAAACCAGGTGAGGCCGTCAAGCGTGACGACCTGATCGTCGACATCGAAACCGACAAAGTCGTGCTCGAAGTGTTGGCTGAAGCTGACGGCGTGCTGGGCGCAATCGTTGCCGAAGAGGGCGCTACCGTTCTGTCGAACCAGGTCCTGGGCTCGATCGAAGAGGGCAGCGCTGCTGCTGCCGCTCCTGCCGCCGCTGCTGCTCCGGCTGCTACTGCCGCTGCCGCACCGGCTGCTGCCGATGGCGAAGATGACCCGATCGCAGCTCCTGCCGCTCGCAAGCTGGCTGAAGAGAACGGCATCAACATCGCTTCCGTTGCCGGCACCGGCAAGGGCGGTCGTGTGACCAAGGAAGACGTGGTTGCCGCTGTTGCTGCGAAGAAAGCTGCTCCGGCTGCCGCGCCTGCCAAGGCTGCTGCTCCTTCGGCTGCTGCGCCTGTGTTCGCTGCCGGCGACCGCATCGAGAAGCGCGTACCGATGACTCGCGTTCGTGCCACCGTAGCCAAGCGTCTGGTTGAAGCCCAGTCGAACATGGCGATGCTGACCACGTTCAACGAAGTCGACATGACCGAAGTCATGGCCCTGCGTTCGAAGTACAAGGACCTGTTCGAGAAGTCCCACAACGGCGTACGCCTGGGCTTCATGTCGTTCTTCGTGAAAGCGGCCACTGAAGCGCTGAAACGCTTCCCGGCTGTCAACGCGTCGATCGACGGCGGCGACATCGTTTATCACGGCTACGCAGACATCGGCGTTGCCGTTTCCAGCGACCGTGGCCTGGTGGTACCGGTTCTGCGTAACGCCGAGCTGATGAGCCTGGCTGAAATCGAAGGCGGCATCGCAACATTTGGCAAGAAAGCCCGTGACGGCAAACTGTCGATGGACGAGATGACCGGTGGTACCTTCACCATCACCAACGGTGGTACCTTCGGTTCGATGATGTCGACGCCGATCGTCAACCCGCCGCAGGCAGCGATCCTGGGCATGCACAACATCATCCAGCGTCCGATGGCCATCAACGGTCAGGTCGTGATCCGTCCGATGATGTACCTGGCTCTGTCCTACGATCACCGTCTGATCGATGGCAAAGAAGCTGTGACCTTCCTGGTGACCATCAAGAACCTGCTGGAAGATCCGGCTCGTCTGTTGCTGGATATCTAAAAAGCAGCTGCAAGCTTTCAGCTACAAGCCTCAAGCTCAAGGCGAGCGGGTGGGCTTGCAGCTTGAAGCTTGCGGCTTGTAGCTTTATTGCTAAAGAGGATTTTTTGAATGTCGCAGAAATTTGACGTAGTAGTGATCGGTGCCGGCCCTGGTGGCTATGTAGCGGCCATCAAGGCTGCTCAGTTGGGCCTGACCACTGCCTGCATCGAGAAGTACACCGACGCAGAGGGCAAGCAAGCCCTGGGCGGTACCTGCCTGAACGTGGGTTGCATTCCTTCCAAGGCGCTGCTCGACAGCTCGTGGAAATACAAGGAAGCCAAAGAGAGCTTCAACGTTCACGGTATCTCGACCGGCGAAGTCAAAATGGACGTCGCTGCGATGGTTGGCCGCAAGGCTGGCATCGTCAAGAACCTGACCGGCGGCGTTGCCACCCTGTTCAAGGCCAACGGCGTTACTTCGATCCAGGGCCACGGCAAGCTGCTGGCCGGCAAGAAAGTCGAAGTCACCAAGCCGGACGGTTCGGTTGAAGTCATCGAAGCGGAAAACGTCATCCTCGCGCCAGGTTCGCGTCCGATCGACATTCCACCGGCTCCGGTTGACCAGAAAGTCATCGTCGATTCGACTGGCGCTCTGGAATTCCAGTCCGTACCCAAGCGTCTGGGCGTGATCGGCGCTGGCGTGATCGGTCTGGAACTGGGTTCGGTATGGTCGCGTCTGGGTGCAGAAGTGACTGTTCTCGAAGCACTCGACACTTTCCTGATGGCAGCGGACACCGCTGTTTCCAAGGAAGCGCTGAAAACCCTGACCAAACAGGGTCTGGACATCAAGCTGGGCGCTCGCGTTACCGGTTCGAAAGTCAACGGCGAAGAAGTCGTCGTCAACTACACCGATGCCAACGGCGAACAGACCATCACTTTCGACAAGCTGATCGTAGCCGTTGGTCGCCGTCCGGTGACCACTGATCTGCTGTCTGCCGACTGCGGCGTGGAAATCGACGAGCGCGGTTTCATCGCGGTCGATGACCATTGCGTCACAGCTGTACCGGGCGTCTTCGCCATCGGTGACGTGGTTCGCGGCATGATGCTGGCCCACAAGGCGTCCGAAGAAGGCATCATGGTTGTCGAGCGCATCAAGGGCCACAAGGCTCAGATGAACTATGATTTGATCCCTTCGGTTATTTATACTCACCCGGAAATCGCGTGGGTTGGCAAAACCGAGCAGGCGCTGAAGGCCGAAGGCGTTGAAGTCAACGTCGGCACCTTCCCGTTCGCCGCTTCCGGCCGTGCCATGGCTGCCAACGATACCGGTGGTTTCGTCAAGGTCATCGCCGATGCCAAGACCGACCGCGTATTGGGCGTGCACGTGATTGGCCCGAGCGCTGCAGAACTGGTTCAGCAGGGCGCGATCGGTATGGAATTCGGCACCAGCGCTGAAGACCTGGGCATGATGGTCTTCTCCCATCCGACCCTGTCCGAAGCCTTGCACGAAGCTGCTCTGGCAGTGAATGGCGGCGCCATTCACATTGCCAACCGCAAGAAGCGTTAAGACATAATAAGAAACCACGGCGGTAGCGGCCCGTCGTGAGCCTTGCGAGCAAGACTCACCGCGGAATGTCCGCCGGACGCAGTCTTGCGTAGCCCAGCTACGCAAGCAGCAGTCACAGGTGGCGCGGCACTCAAACGAGCGCAGCGCCGAATGCGCAGTACCTAACGAAGACGGTAAAAAGCATGAATCTTCACGAGTATCAGGGTAAGCAGCTGTTCGCTGAATACGGCCTGCCAGTTTCCACTGGTTATGCAGTAGACACCCCGGAAGCAGCAGCAGAAGCTTGCGACAAGATCGGCGGCAACGAGTGGGTCGTCAAAGCCCAGGTTCACGCCGGTGGTCGCGGTAAAGCGGGCGGCGTAAAGCTGGTTCGCAGCAAAGAAGACGCCAAAGCCTTCGCACAGCAGTGGCTGGGCAAGCGTCTGGTGACTTACCAGACTGACGCCAATGGCCAGCCAGTCACCAAGATCCTGGTTGAATCGTGCACTGATATCGCTAAAGAGCTGTACCTGGGCGCTGTCGTTGACCGTTCGAGCCGTCGCATCGTGTTCATGGCTTCCACCGAAGGTGGCGTGGACATCGAGAAAATCGCTCACGACACTCCAGAAAAAATTCTCAAGGCCACTATCGATCCACTGGTTGGCGCTCAGCCATCCCAGGGTCGCGAGCTGGCATTCCAGCTGGGTCTGGAAGGCAAGCAGGTCACTCAGTTCGCCAAGATCTTCGTCGGTCTGGCCAAGCTGTTCAAAGACCACGACCTGGCTCTGCTGGAAGTGAACCCGCTGGTGATCAAGGCTGACGGCGATCTGCATTGCCTCGACGCCAAGATCAACATCGACGCCAACGCCATGTACCGTCAGCCTAAGCTGAAGGCTTTCCACGATCCGTCGCAGGACGATCCGCGCGAAGCGCACGCTGCCAAGTTCGAACTGAACTACGTAGCCCTGGAAGGCAACATCGGCTGCATGGTCAACGGTGCCGGTCTGGCCATGGGTACCATGGACATCGTCAACCTGCATGGCGGCAAGCCAGCCAACTTCCTCGACGTAGGTGGTGGCGCTACCAAGGAACGCGTTACTGAAGCGTTCAAGATCATCCTGTCCGACCAGAACGTGGCGGCAGTACTGGTCAACATCTTCGGCGGCATCGTTCGCTGCGACATGATTGCCGAAGGCATCATCGGCGCCGTGAAAGAAGTCGGCGTGAAAATCCCGGTTGTTGTTCGCCTTGAAGGCAACAACGCTGAGCTGGGCGCTAAAGTACTGGCAGAAAGCGGTTTGAACATCATCGCTGCTACCAGCCTGACCGACGCTGCTCAACAAGTTGTCAAAGCTGCGGAGGGCAAATAATGAGCGTCCTGATCAATAAAGACACCAAAGTTATCTGCCAGGGTATTACCGGTTCGCAAGGTAGTTTCCACACCCAGCAAGCCATCGAATACGGCACCAAGATGGTTGGCGGCGTAACTCCGGGCAAGGGCGGCACCGAGCACCTGGGTCTGCCAGTGTTCAACACTGTCAAAGACGCAGTAGCTGCCACTGGCGCTACCGCCAGCGTGATCTACGTTCCGGCTCCGTTCTGCAAGGACTCGATCCTGGAAGCGGCATTCGGCGGCATCAAGCTGATCGTCTGCATCACCGAAGGCATTCCTACCCTGGACATGCTGGACGCCAAGGTTAAGTGCGACGAGCTGGGCGTAGTCCTGATCGGCCCTAACTGCCCAGGCGTGATCACCCCAGGCGAATGCAAGATCGGCATCATGCCAGGTCACATTCACTTGCCAGGCAAGGTCGGTATCGTTTCGCGTTCCGGCACCCTGACCTACGAAGCTGTGAAGCAGACCACTGACGCCGGTTTCGGTCAGTCGACTTGCGTCGGCATCGGCGGTGACCCGATCCCGGGTTCGAACTTCATCGACATCCTGAAGCTGTTCCAGGAAGACCCGAAGACCGAGGCGATCGTGATGATCGGCGAGATCGGCGGTTCGGCTGAAGAAGAAGCGGCTGCCTACATCAAGGCTAACGTGACCAAGCCGGTTGTTTCCTACATCGCTGGTGTGACTGCTCCTCCGGGCAAGCGCATGGGCCATGCTGGCGCAATCATCTCTGGCGGCAAAGGCACTGCAGACGAGAAATTCGCTGCGCTGCAAGACGCAGGCGTTAAAACCGTGCGTTCGCTGGCAGACATCGGCAAGGCCCTGGCCGAGCTGACTGGCTGGGAAGTGAAGAAGTAAGCTTCGGCTGACTTTTTAGCTCCAGCAGCAAAGGCCACCTTCGGGTGGCCTTTGTCGTTTCAGAGCAGCGGCAAGCTTCAAGCGGCTAGCTGCAAGATAGAAGCTTGCAGCTTGAAACTTGTAGCTTGCAGCTGCTTTTCTTATGTAAACGCGACACGGAAACGTCGCGTATCGGATAGTTCGCCCTCCAACAGTGCGTTTGTCCGCCAAATTCGTTAGGCTGGCCGCCATTTTTGCGTCCGCCGCCCACAAGGCAGCCACGCGCTTTAAGGGTCAGTCCCATACGGATCGACAGCATTTCCCTAATCCAACAGGGCAATCCCCCTCTAAATTCCGATTTCAGTAGTGTGGTATTTCCTTAATGAAAGTTTTGAAAGGTCAGGACATCCTGGCACTTGGTTTTATGACGTTTGCCCTGTTTGTCGGGGCCGGTAACATCATTTTCCCGCCGATCGTCGGCTTGCAGGCCGGGCCTCATGTCTGGATGGCCGCGCTGGGCTTTCTGATTACCGCCGTCGGTTTGCCGGTGGTCACCGTGGTGGCGCTGGCCAAGGTCGGCGGCGCGATGGATGCGCTGAGCAGCCCGATCGGCAAGATCGCCGGCGGTATCCTCGCGGCGGCATGCTATTTGGCTGTGGGTCCGCTGTTCGCCACTCCGCGTACCGCCACCGTTTCCTTCGAAGTGGGTCTGGCGCCGTTGACCGGCGAGAGCCCGCTGGCGCTGTTCCTCTACAGCTCGGTGTACTTCCTGCTGGTGTTCTTCATTTCGCTCTACCCTGGGCGTTTGCTGGATACCGTGGGCCGCTTCCTCGCACCGCTGAAAATCATTGCGCTGGCAGTACTGGGCATTGCCGCATTCGCCTTGCCGGCGGGTGACATCGGTCACGGCACTCCAGAGTATGTGGCGGCACCGTTTTCCCAAGGCTTCATCAATGGTTACCTGACCATGGATACCCTCGGCGCACTGGTATTCGGCATCGTTATCGTCAACGCGATCCGCTCCCGTGGCGTCGAGTCGCCAGCGCTGATCACCCGTTACGCGATCATCGCCGGGCTGATTGCCGGCGTGGGTCTGGCACTGGTCTACGTCAGCCTGTTCCGCCTCGGGTCCGGCAGCCATGAAGTTGCCGTCGGCGCGACCAACGGCGCGGCGGTGTTGCATGCTTACGTACAGCACACCTTCGGTTCGCTGGGCAGCGGTTTCCTTGCGGTGCTGATCTCGCTGGCGTGTCTGGTCACGGCGGTCGGCCTGACCTGTGCCTGTGCTGAATACTTCAGCCGTGTGCTGCCACTGTCCTACAAGACGCTGGTGATTATCCTCGCAGCGTTCTCGCTGCTGGTCTCCAACCTCGGTCTGACCAAACTGATCGCCTTCTCGATTCCGGTACTCACCGCGATCTACCCGCCGTGCATCGTTCTGGTCGCGCTGAGCTTCTGCAAGGATTTCTGGCATGAGCACGGGCGTATTCTTGGCCCGGTGATGCTGGTGTCGTTCCTGTTCGGCACCATCGACGCGCTGAAGGGCGCTGGTCTGGCGGACTGGATGCCGACACAGCTGTCGCACTTGCCGCTGGGCGAGCAGGGTCTGGCGTGGCTGGTCCCGTGCGTGATGACCCTGGTAGTCGCCGTGGTCTGTGATCGCCTGCTGGGCAAGCGCAGCGAAGTCACTGCCTGACGTGGTTCGGACCCGCCACAAGTGGGTCGAGCACGGTTAAACAGAAATGCCCCGTATCAATCGATACGGGGCATTTTTTATGCGCGGGAGGCAGTGTCTTTTTTGCTGAGCTAACGTCGAAGGGTTGCCGAAATCGTTATGTGGGAGCGAGCCTGCTCGCGAATGCGTTATGTCAGCCGCCATGAGTGTTGCGTGGTACGCCGCTTTCGCGAGCAGGCTCGCTCCCACAGGTAATTTGTACCGTGATCACATCTCACAAGGAATTGCATGTCGTTCGTCCAAGCCAATCTGATCCACTTGCTCGCCGCCGTCTGGTTTGTCGTCTGCTGGGG
>NZ_RAZO01000079.1:0-1240 GCF_004307535.1 Pseudomonas sp. Sample_9 | reverse complement strand
CGGCAGCTCCTTGTATCTCGACTAACGCTCCGTCAGGAGCGATAGTTCTCGACTGATCATCGAGGGAGGGACTTGGAAGCCGCGCAGCTCCTTAGGCTTTTTGCCTGTGACGTAGATCGTGCTCCAGCCCTCCACACTCACTCGTACAGTTCGCACGGTATCTTGGGCCCGCCTGCGGCGAGAGCCCGCATTCGCAAGGTTGGACAGAGTGACGTGATGATCGCAACAGGAACAAGTGGAGAAACGATCATGTCCGGTTTCGTTGGCGTCGACATCGCAAAGAACACCTTTGATATCGCTACACACCAGCCCAACGGCAAGCACAAAACCAAGGCCAAGCTGGCCAACGATCCAAAGGGCTTCAAAGAGTTTGAGGCGTGGCTAGAAAAAAACGCCGAGCGTTCGGCCCTGATCGTGATGGAAGCCACGAGCGTTTACCACTTGGAGCTCGCGGAGTTCGTTTACAACAAAGGCTTCCGGGTCTGCGTCGTGAACCCGGCTACGACCAAAGCGTACGCTGACAGCGAACTGCGCCGCATCAAGACTGATAAAAGTGATGCCAAACTGATCGCCGACTTTGCCCGGGAAAAAGATCAGAAACTTCACCCATGGGCGCCTGAGCCGCTGAAATACCGCCAGTTAAAAGCAATGGTTCGCCGCCTGGATGACCTTCAGGAAATGGAACAAATGGAGCTTAATCGTCTGGACGTTTCCGACGAAAAGGTCAAAGACTCGATCAACTCCGTTCTGCGCCATATCGAAAAAGAGATCGTAGAAACGCACAAGGCGATCAAAAAACACATCGATGACGACCCGGATATGCGTCAGATGCGGGATCTCATCGTAACCATCGACGGCATCGGACAAAAAACGCTTGAACGATTGCTCGCCGAACTGGGTGACTTGCGCAAATACAGTGATCCTCGCCAACTGGTCGCTGCTGCGGGGCTCAATCCAAAGCTGCAGGAATCAGGAAAGCTCAAAGGTCATACCCTGATCTCAAGAGTAGGGTCGGCACGGCTGCGTGCAGGCCTTTACATGCCTGGCATGGTGGCGCTGAAACACAATAAGGCGATCAAGGCGATGAAAGAACGCCTGGAAGCCAATGGCAAGGCCCCCAAGCAGATCATCTGCGCAGCAATGCGCAAGCTGCTGCACTTCGTTTACGGAGTGCTCAAATCAGGACTGCCATATGACCCGAAACTTGCGCTTGCCCGATGAGGCTCAAGACGGTATCTAC
>NZ_RAZO01000358.1:0-12640 GCF_004307535.1 Pseudomonas sp. Sample_9 | reverse complement strand
GGTCGATGTAACACGCCAGACACTGCAATCGGCTCCCTCTCCCTCTGGGAGAGGGCTGGGGTGAGGGCTTTCGAGCTCAAGCCCGGATCAAACATTCAGCGCAAAATTCATCCGAAACTGCTGCGGCGTCACCCCAAGCCGCCGGTTGAACACACTGCGCATATGCTGCGCATCACGAAACCCGCACTGATACGCCACGGTTTTCAGGGGCGCCGTGGTGCTTTCCAGCATCACCCGCGCCGCATCCACCCGCGCCCGTTCGACAAACTCCGCCGGGGTCACTTTGGCTTCCCGCGTGAATACTCGGGAAAAATTGCGCGCACTCATGTTCGCCGCATTGGCCAGATCGGCAATCGTCAGGTCGCCGGTGAGATTGGCCAGCACATACAACTGCACCAACGCCACCGCTGACGTCGGCTCGGCATGCGGCGTGAGGAACGGGCTGAACTGCGATTGCCCGCCCGAGCGCTGGGTGAACACCACCAGCCGTTTCGCCACACTCAGCGCGACCTCGGCACCGTGGTCGCGCGCCAGCAGGTACAGCGACAGATCGATCCCCGCCGTGACCCCGGCCGAGGTGTAGAGCGCGCCATCCTCGACGTACAGGCGGTCCGCCTCGACCCGCGTGGTCGGGCACAAATGCGCCAACGCCCCGGCATCGTTCCAGTGCGTGGTGACAGTGCGCCCTTCCAGCAAACCGGCGCGGGCGAGCATGAACGCGCCGTTGCAGATCGAGCCGCAACGCCGGGCGCGGCCACAGGCATCGCGCAGCCAGGCGTCGAACGTGGGGCCGAAATCCATGAATGGCAATTGCGGGCCGCCGGCGACCAGCAACAGGTCAGGGCTGTCCGTTGCCTGGCTGAAGTGGCAGTGGGCGTTCAGGCTCATTCCGTTGGAACAGGCCATCGGCCCGTGCTCGACGCCGATCACTTGCAAGCGATAGTGATCCTGCGGCGCGAGGAAGCGGTTGGCTTCGGCGAACACGTCCATGGGGCCGCTGACGTCCAGTGACTGCACGCCGGGGAACACCACAATGGCGACGGATTTGTTCATGGCTCAAACGTCCTCAATACCTGTGACAAACACACAAACCTGTGGGAGCGAGCATGCTCGCGAAGAGGCCATCACCCGCAACATAGCTGTCGAATGACACACTGCCTTCGCGAGCAGGCTCGCTCCCACATGGGCCGTGCCGGGCTTGTTGATCGAGCCACCCTTGCCGGTCCCACACCCGACAAGTGAGCTTGGCACGATTTGCAGGCGGATTGGCAAGGATCGCAGCCATGACTCGATTGTTCGCTTGGCGCGCGGGGAACAGACTTTTCCCAGCAGCGCCACGACGGCGTTTTCGACGAGGAAACCGTTATGACCAGCACCATCGCCGGCATCAAGATCCCTGACAGCGCCCTCGCCCGGGCCACCACCGAGTACATTCGCGACATCGAATCCGACCTGCTTTATCACCACTCGCGCCGGGTGTTTCTGTTCGGCGCCTTGAGCGGCGAGCGCCAGCAACTGGCCTATAACCGGGAGCTGCTGTACGTCGGCGCAATGTTCCACGACCTTGGTCTGGTCGCAGGCCATCGCAGCGATGACGAGCGCTTCGAAGTGGACGGCGCAAATGCCGCCGCAGCCTTTCTCAAGCCGTACGGGCTGAGCGACGACGACATCGAGCAAGTCTGGCTGTCGATCGCGTTGCACACCACGCCGGGCGTGCCCAGGCATCTGCGCCCGACCGTAGCACTGGTGACCGCCGGGGTGGAGATGGACGTGCTGGGCATCGATTACGCGGCGTTCAGCAGCGTGCAGCGCGAAGCCGTGGTGCATGCGCATCCGCGTGGGGAGGGTTTCAAGGAATGCATCATCTGCGCGTTCGTCGATGGCTTGCGCCATCGCCCGCAGACGACGTTTGGCAATGTGAAGACTGATGTGCTGGTGGATCAGGAGCCGGGGTTTCGGCCGATGAACTTTGTTGAGGTCATCCGCAAGTCTCCCTGGACTGCTTAAAACCAGATTTGGAACTGGGCCCTGTGGCGAGGGGATTTATCCCCGTTGGGTTGCGAAGCGACCCCAAAAAAACAGGCCTGCTGCGCAGTCCATCGGGGATAAATCCCCTCACCACAAAAGCCCGCTCCCACATTTTGATTTGGGTTGGCCTCGCAAATGAGACCAACCCGTCGGCTCACACAGTCTGCGGCGCAGGCGCGCGTCGCGCGTCCGGTTGCTTCCATGAATCGGCAGCGCTTTCTTCGATGGCTTGCTGGATGGCTTTCTTGCGGGCTTCTTCGGCGCGGCGGCTGAAGAACCAGACGAGGAAGGTCACCAGCGACACTGCCAGCAGAATCAGGCTGGCCACGGCGTTGATCTCGGGTTTCACACCAAGGCGCACCGCCGAGAACACTTCCATCGGCAGGGTCGTCGAACCCGGGCCGGAAACGAAGCTCGCCAGCACCAGGTCATCCAGCGACAGCGCGAACGACATCATCCCGCCCGCCGCCAGCGACGGCGCGATCATCGGGATGGTGATCAGGAAGAACACCTTCCACGGCCGCGCGCCCAAGTCCATCGCCGCCTCTTCGATCGACAGGTCCAGCTCACGCAAGCGCGCCGACACCACCACCGCCACATACGCCGCACAGAACGTGGTGTGGGCGATCCAGATGGTGACGATGCCGCGCTCCTGCGGCCAGCCGATCATCTGCGCCATGGCCACGAACAGCAGCAACAGCGACAGACCGGTGATCACTTCCGGCATCACCAACGGCGCGGTCACCAGACCACCAAACAGCGTGCGACCCTTGAAGCGCGTCACCCGCGTCAGCACGAACGCCGCCAGCGTCCCCAGTGCCACAGCGGCAATCGCGGTGTAGCAGGCGATTTCCAGCGAGCGCAGCACCGAGCCCATCAGTTGCGTGTTGTCGAGCAGGCCGACATACCACTTGATCGACCAGCCGCCCCACACCGTCACCAGTTTCGAGGCGTTGAACGAGTAGATCACCAGGATCAGCATCGGCAGGTAGATGAACAACAGACCCACTACCAGCATCAGGCTGGAGAAACGGAAGCGCTTCATTCTTTACCCTCCATTTCCTTGGCCTGACTGCGGTTGAACAGAATGATCGGCACAATCAGGATCGCCAGCATTACCACCGCCAGCGCGGACGCCACCGGCCAGTCACGGTTGTTGAAGAATTCTTGCCAGAGCACCTTACCGATCATCAGGGTTTCCGGACCGCCAAGCAGCTCCGGAATCACGAACTCGCCGACCACCGGAATGAACACCAGCATGCAGCCGGCAATGATGCCGTTCTTGGACAGCGGAATGGTGATTTTCCAGAAGCTGTTGAAGGTGCTCGAACCCAGGTCCGACGCGGCTTCCAGCAGGCTCTGGTCATGTTTGACCAGGTTGGCATACAGCGGCAGGATCATGAACGGCAGGTACGAATAGACCACGCCGATGTACACTGCGAGGTTGGTGTTGAGGATCTGCAGCGGCTCGTCGATCAGGCCCATGCTCATCAGGAAACCGTTGAGC
This sequence comes from Pseudomonas sp. Sample_9, assembly GCF_004307535.1. Classification (NCBI taxonomy): domain Bacteria; kingdom Pseudomonadati; phylum Pseudomonadota; class Gammaproteobacteria; order Pseudomonadales; family Pseudomonadaceae; genus Pseudomonas; species Pseudomonas sp. Sample_9. The sequence continues at coordinate 9,105 of NZ_RAZO01000358.1, read as the reverse complement.
AGGCCGTTGTTGCTGAGGATGCCCATCCACGCATACACGCGGATCAGGATCGCGGTCCAGGTCGGCATCATGATCAGCAGCACCAGCACCGTTTGCAGCTCTTTGCGCGCACTGGCGATGGCATAGGCCATCGGGTAACCGATCAGCAGGCAGAGCACAGTGCTGATAAAAGCCATTTTCAGCGAGCCGAGATAGGCGGCGATGTACAGCTCGTCGTCGCCGAGCATCGCGTAGTTGCCCAGGTTCAGCAGCAGTTGCAGCTTCTGCTCGGCGTAGGTGTAGATCTCGGTGTATGGCGGGATCGCCACGTCGGCTTCGGCGAAACTGATCTTCAGAACGATGAAGAACGGCAGCATGAAGAACAGGAACAGCCAGATGAACGGCACCCCGATGACCATTTGCCGGCCATTGGGGATGATTCGGTTCATGCGGCGTTTGAATTTGCGCATGTTCATGAGCGAAGTACCACGCCGCTGTCGTCTTCCCACCACACGTAGACCTGATCGCCCCAGGTCGGACGCGCGCCGCGACGTTCGGCGTTGGCGACGAACGACTGCACCAGTTTGCCGCTCGGCAATTCGACGTAGAACACCGAGTGCCCGCCCAGATAGGCGATGTCGTGGACCTTGCCGCTCGACCAGTTGTATTCGCAGGTCGGCATGTCGGCGGTGACCAGCAGCTTCTCGGGACGAATCGCGTAGGTTACGGACTTGTCCTGCACCGAGGTGCTGATGCCGTGGCCGACGTAGATCTGCCGGTCGAGGTCCTTGCAGGTGATGGTCGCGTGGCCTTCGGCGTCGTCGATCACTTCGCCTTCGAAGATGTTGACGTTGCCGATGAATTCGCAGACCAGACGGCTGGTCGGGGTTTCGTAGATGTCGATCGGGCTGCCGATCTGCGCGATCCAGCCCAGGTGCATGATCGCGATGCGCTCGGCCATGGTCATGGCCTCTTCCTGGTCGTGGGTCACCATCACGCAGGTCACGCCGACGCGCTCGATGATTTCCACCAGTTCCAGTTGCATCTGCGAACGCAGTTTCTTGTCCAGTGCGCCCATCGGTTCGTCGAGCAGCAACAGCTTCGGCCGCTTGGCCAGCGAACGGGCCAGGGCCACGCGCTGACGCTGACCGCCGGACAGTTGATGCGGCTTGCGCTTGGCGTACTGGCTCATCTGCACCAGCTTGAGCATCTCGGCCACGCGGGCGTCGATTTCAGCCTTGGGAATCTTGTCCTGCTGCAGGCCGAAGGCAATGTTCTGCGCCACGGTCATGTGCGGGAACAAAGCGTAAGACTGGAACATCATGTTGATCGGACGGTCGTACGGCGGCATGTCGGTGATGTCGACGCCGTCGAGGAAAATCCGCCCTTCCGTGGGCCGTTCGAAGCCTGCCAGCATCCGTAGCAAGGTGGATTTGCCCGATCCCGAACCGCCGAGCAGGGCGAAAATCTCGCCCTTCTTGATTTCCAGGGACACGTCGTCCACGGCAATCGTCTCGTCGAACTTCTTCGTGACCCGGTCGATTTTGACCAGCACCTGTTTTGGTGTCTGGTCGCCCTCGAGGGCTTTCTTGTAGGCGCCGGAGGCAACTGCCATTTACGAAACTCCCAACAGAAGCAGCAGTTCGCCACGCAAGACGAACCCTGGATAGTTTGTGCGTTATTTGCCCGACTTGACCTTGGTCCAGTTGCGGGTCATCAAACGCTGAATATTGGCTGGCAACTCGGTCGACACGTAGGTCTTGTCGAGGACTGCTTGCGGTGGGTAAACCGCTTCATCGGTGCGAATGGATTGTTCCATCAGCTTGTCCGAACCCGGGTTGGGGTTGGCGTAACCGACGTAATCACTGACCTGGGCGATCACCTCAGGTTTCAGCAAATAATTGATGAAGGCGTGGGCTTCCTTGACGTTGGACGAATCCTTGGGGATCGCCAGCATGTCGAACCACAGCGCGCCGCCCTCTTTCGGAATCGAGTAGGCGATGTTGACGCCCTTCTTCGCTTCCTCGGCACGGTTCTTCGCCTGGAAGATGTCGCCGGAGAAACCGATGGCCACGCAGATGTCGCCGTTGGCCAGATCGCCGATGTATTTCGAGGAGTGGAAATAGGTCACGTATGGACGCACCGTGAGCAGCTTGGCGGTGGCTTTTTCGTAGTCCTTGGTGTTGGTGCTGTTGGCGTTCAAGCCCAGGTAATTGAGCATGGTCGGCATCATTTCATCAGCCGAATCGAGGAACGCGACACCGCAGCTGTGCAGCTTCTTAATGTTTTCCGGTTCGAACAGCACGGCCCAGGAATCGATCTTGTCGATACCGAGCACGGCCTTGACCTTGTCGACGTTGTAGCCAATGCCGTTGGTGCCCCACAGATACGGCACGGCGTAGAGGTTGCCGGGATCGTTCTGCTCCAGGCGCTTGAGCAGCACCGGGTCGAGGTTGGAATAATTGGGCAGCTGCGCCTTGTCGAGCTTCTGGAACGCGCCCGCCTTGATCTGCTTGCCAAGGAAGTGGTTCGACGGCACGACCACGTCGTAACCGGTGCGCCCGGCGAGCAGCTTGCCTTCCAGGGTTTCGTTGGAGTCGAAGACGTCGTAGACCGGTTTGATCCCGGTCTCTTTCTCGAAGTCGGCCAGGGTCGACTCGCCGATGTAATCGGACCAGTTATAAATATGCACCGTACCGGCGGCCTGGGCTCCGACAGCGATTGTCAGGCCGGCAGCGGCCAGCAGGGCTTTGCGCAAAGAAGAAAATACAGGCAAGTGGAGGTCCTCTAAATTGATTGGGCCCAAGTTGCCCCGCGCTGCATGACAGCCATGGCTGCCCGACAACAAAACCGGCGCGCAACTTACCCTCGAAAAACCGATCCAGCAAAACTTTCTGTCATTTAATTTCCACTGGCCGCCGTCGCGGCGACGACGGCCAGTGGTTGTGGCGACAAACCGGCTTATTTGCCCGATTTGATCTTGGTCCAGCTGCGGGTGATCAGGCGCAGCGTGGCGGCGTCCAGATCGCTGATCGCATAGAGCTGCTTCTTCACTTCAGCCGACGGGTAGATGCTCGGGTCGCTGGTGATGTCCTTGTCCACCAGAGGCGTCGCCGCCTTGTTGCCGTTCGGGAAACGCACGGCGTTGGTGATGCCGGCCATCACTTGCGGCTCCAGCAGGTAGTTCATGAACTTGTAGGCGGCTTCGACGTTTTCGGCATCCTTGGGAATGGCGACCATGTCGTAGAAAGTACCGGCGCCTTCTTTTGGAATGGTGTAGGCCAGTTTGACCTTGTCACCGGCTTCCTGAGCGCGGGTCTTGGATTGCTCCAGGTCACCCGAGTAACCGACGGCGACGCAGATGTTGCCGTTGGCAAGGTCGGAGATGTACTTGGACGAGTGGAAGTAGGCGACCGAAGGACGGATCTTCAGGAACAGGTCTTCGGCGGCTTTCAGATCAGCCTTGTCCTTGCTGTTGGTCGGCTTGCCCAGATAGTGCAATGCCGCCGGAATCATTTCGGTCGGGGCATCGAGGAAGCTCACGCCGCAGCTTTTGAGTTTCTCGATGTTTTCCGGCTTGAACACCACGTCCCACGAATCGATCTTGTCGATGCCCAGTGCAGCCTTGACCTTGGCCGGGTTGTAACCGATGCCGATCGAGCCCCACATGTACGGGAAGGCGTGCTTGTTGCCCTGGTCGCTGGCATCGCCAACGGCCTTGAGCAGGTCTTCGTCGAGGTTTTTCCAGTTTGGCAGCTTGGACTTGTCCAGCTCCTGGTAAACGCCGGCCTTGATCTGCTTGGCGAGGAAATTGTTGGAAGGCACCACGATGTCATAACCGGACTTGCCGGCCAGCAGCTTGGCTTCCAGGGTTTCGTTACTGTCGAAGACGTCGTAGACGACTTTGATCCCGGTGGCTTTTTCGAAGTTGGCCACGGTGTCCGGCGCGATGTAGTCGGACCAGTTGTAGACGTGCAGCACCTTGTCGTCCGCGTGCACCGCACCCGCCATCATGCCCGCCATGGACAGCGCGAGCAGAGTCTTGCCAGCTAGCTTTTTACCTAATGCCTTCATGCGTCATGCTCCAAATTTTTCTTTTTTGAACCACTTTGTTCAGCGGCCGAACCCGGACAACTGGAACCGCGGCTAGTCTGGCAAGATCCGAGGCGGTCTTTCAACAAAAGACCAGCCTTTCTGACAGCTTTGAGCGAGTGCGCCGCAGCTCCCCCGCTCAAAGCCTAGCACCTAGGCCTGCAGCGCACCGAGGGTCAGGTCCAGACACTTGCGTGCTTTTGTAACCAGCTCATCGATCTCCGCTTTGCTGATCACCAGCGGCGGCGCAATGATCATGGTGTCGCCCACCGCGCGCATGATCAGGCCGTTGTCGAAGCAGAACTGCCGGCAGATCATGCCCACGCCCTTGCCTTCGTAACGCTTGCGCGTGGCCTTGTCCTGCACCAGCTCGATCGCCCCCAGCAGACCGACGCCGCGAACTTCACCCACCAACGGGTGATCGTTCAGCTCGCGCAGACGTTTCTGCAAATACGGTGCCGTTTCGTTGTGAGCGTTCTCGATAATTTTTTCGTCGCGCAGGATGCGGATGTTTTCCAGGCCCACCGCTGCTGCCACCGGGTGCCCGGAGTAAGTGAAGCCGTGATTGAAATCGCCGCCTTCATTGAGCACGGCCACCACCGAATCACGCACGATCAACCCGCCCATCGGGATGTAGCCGGAGGTCAGGCCCTTGGCGATGGTCATCATGTGCGGCTTGAGGTCGTAGAAATCGCTACCGAACCACTCACCGGTACGGCCGAAACCGCAGATCACTTCATCGGCAACGAAAAGGATGTCGTACTTGGCGAGGATCTCCTTGATGCGCGGCCAGTAGGTATCGGGCGGGATGATCACGCCACCGGCACCCTGGATCGGCTCGGCAATAAAGGCACCGACGTTGTCGACGCCGACTTCGAGAATCTTTTCTTCGAGCTGATTGGCCGCCCAGATGCCGAACTCTTCCGGCGACATGTCACCGCCTTCGGCGAACCAGTACGGCTGCGCGATGTGGACGATGCCCGGAATCGGCAGGTCGCCCTGCTCGTGCATATAGGTCATGCCGCCGAGGCTCGCGCCGGCCACGGTAGAACCGTGATAACCGTTCTTGCGGCTGATGATGACTTTCTTGTTCGGCTGGCCTTTGATCGCCCAGTAGTGGCGGACCATGCGCAGCATGGTGTCGTTGCCTTCGGAGCCGGAGCCGGTGAAGAACACGTGCTTCATGCCTTCTGGCGCCACGTCGGCAATCGCCTTGGCCAGTTCCAGTGCCGGCGGGTGTGCGGTCTGGAAGAACAGGTTGTAGTAAGGCAGTTCGCGCATCTGTTTGGCGGCGGCATCGGCCAGTTCATCGCGACCGTAACCGATCGCCACGCACCAGAGGCCCGCCATGCCGTCGAGGATCTTGTTGCCTTCGCTGTCCCACAGATAAACGCCCTTGGCGTTGGTGATGATCCGCGGGCCTTTCTCTTTCAGTTGCTTGAAGTCGCTGAACGGTGCCAGGTGGTGATCGCTGCTCAGCGCTTGCCACTCACGAGTTTGCGGGTTGTTGCTGGTCATGCCAATTCTCCTTGTTATCGGTGAAGGCGCGACGGCTGGCCGCCGCGCCCGGCGTATCAGACGGCGAAGAGCAGGTACTCACGCTCCCAGGAACTGATCACGCGCTTGAAGTTTTCATGCTCGGCCCGCTTGACCGCGACGTAGCCGGTGATGAAGGTCTTGCCGAGGTACTTCTCGATGGTCGCGCTGTTTTCCATACGCTCCAGCGCGTCCTCGATGGTCAGCGGCAGGCGCAGGTTGCGGCGCTCGTAACCACGGCCGACCACAGGCGCGCTCGGGTTCAGGCCCTCGACCATGCCGATGTAACCGCAGAGCAGGCTCGCGGCAATCGCCAGGTACGGGTTGGCGTCGGCGCCCGGCAGACGGTTTTCCACGCGGCGGTTCTGCGGGCCGGCATCCGGTACGCGCAGGCCTACGGTACGGTTCTCTTCGCCCCACTCGACGTTCACCGGTGCCGAAGTGTCCGGGAGGAAGCGGCGGAACGAGTTGACGTTCGGCGCGAACAGCGGCAACAGCTCGGGGATCAGTTTTTGCAGACCACCGATGTGGTGCAGGAATAGTTGGCTCATCGTCCCGTCTTCGTTGGAGAAGACGTTCTTGCCGGTCTGAATGTCGATGATGCTCTGGTGCAGGTGCATGGCGCTGCCCGGCTCACCGGTCATTGGCTTGGCCATGAACGTCGCCGCTACGTCGTGCTTGAGCGCGGCTTCGCGCATGGTGCGCTTGAACACCAGAATCTGATCGGCCAGCGACAGGGCGTCACCGTGACGGAAGTTGATTTCCATCTGCGCGGTGCCGTCTTCGTGGATCAGCGTGTCGAGGTCCAGCTCCTGCAATTCGCACCAGTCGTAGACGTCTTCGAACAGCGGGTCGAATTCGTTGGCCGCTTCAATGGAGAACGACTGCCGGCCGATTTCCGGACGGCCCGAGCGGCCGATCGGCGGCTGCAACGGATAGTCAGGGTCGTCGCTGCGCTTGGTCAGGTAGAACTCCATCTCCGGCGCCACGATTGGCTGCCAGCCCTTGTCGGCATACAGCTTCAAGACTTTCTTGAGGACGTTGCGCGGCGACAGCTCGATCGGGTTGCCTTGCTTGTCGTAGGTGTCGTGGATCACCTGCGCAGTCGGCTCGATGGCCCAAGGCACCAGGTACACGGCGTTCTGGTCGGGGCGGCAGATCATGTCGATGTCGGCCGGGTCGAGCAGTTCGTAATAGATGTCGTCTTCGACGTAGTCGCCGGTCACGGTCTGCAGCAGCACGCTCTCCGGCAGACGCATGCCTTTCTCGGCGATGAACTTGTTGGTCGGCGAAATCTTGCCCCGGGTAATGCCGGTCAAGTCGCCGATCATGCATTCGACTTCTGTGATCTTGCGGTCTTTCAACCAATCGGTGAGCTGGTCGAGGTTGTTACTCATAAATGCCTCTGGGCTGAGTCTCCTGACGCGATGTCAGGCAATTTTGACGCTTGCGGCGTCGCGTTAAAGGGGGCTTGCTCGCGCAGTGCCGGCTTACGCCTGGCACCGCGCATAGACAATGAAAGAGGAGCTTACCTGCCCTTGACGCTGGCGTTGCATTTCCCGTGCACTTTGCAAACGTGCAGAATCACAAGCATGACGCTGAGTGCGGCACGGGCTTTGGGAGGGAAAGAGTTCTATAGTGAAAGGAGACGCCATAAAGCGGATGCTGTGCCCGACGTCCAGAATATCGGACGCTGCCGTTTTGCCGGATGTTGACGAGCGTGTCGTCGACAGGCTGCGCGCCTTGCTGGCTGCGCTAGGGACGGATTGATCGCCACTGATGTGATGAGCATGCAGACCGGACTGTTGCGAGCAGTCGGTGATGCCGATTAACGGCAGGCGAGACATGAAGCACCCCGGTATTATTGCTGTTATGGGTTTGACCGGAGCTTAGCCTTGTTCATTTTTTTACACAACACCCCCGTAAAAAATACAACACGGCCTGCTCAAGCCCGCAGCTGAGCAACGTTCAAGGTTTGAAAAAACGCCCCAAAGTGCCCCATAAATGCCCTCAAAGCGCTTTTTCGGGGCAAAAAAGGCCTCGCTTGACTTCGGCAGGCCGTTCGGGTTGACTGAAACCAGAAAAGATCAATGATTGATATTTTTAACAACAAAGGTGTTGCATCATGTCGGTACCCCCGCGTGCCGTTCAGCTTAACGAAGCGAACGCGTTCCTTAAGGAACATCCTGAGGTTCTGTACGTTGACCTTCTGATTGCGGATATGAATGGTGTGGTGCGCGGCAAGCGCATCGAACGCACCAGCCTCCACAAGGTTTACGAGAAAGGCATCAACCTGCCGGCCTCTCTATTTGCTCTGGATATCAACGGCTCCACGGTGGAAAGCACCGGCCTGGGCCTGGACATCGGCGACGCCGATCGCATCTGCTATCCGATCCCCGATACCCTGTGCAACGAGCCATGGCAGAAGCGCCCGACCGCGCAGCTGTTGATGACCATGCACGAACTCGAAGGCGATCCGTTCTTCGCCGATCCCCGTGAAGTGCTGCGCCAGGTGGTGACCAAGTTCGACGAGCTCGGCCTGACCATCTGCGCCGCCTTCGAACTCGAGTTCTACCTGATCGACCAGGAAAACGTGAACGGCCGTCCGCAGCCGCCACGCTCGCCGATCTCCGGCAAACGCCCGCACTCGACGCAGGTCTACCTGATCGACGACCTCGACGAATACGTCGACTGCCTCCAGGACATTCTGGAAGGTGCCAAAGAGCAAGGCATCCCGGCCGATGCGATCGTCAAGGAAAGTGCCCCGGCGCAGTTCGAAGTGAACCTGCACCACGTCGCCGACCCGATCAAGGCCTGCGACTACGCCGTCCTGCTCAAGCGTCTGATCAAGAACATCGCCTACGACCATGAAATGGACACCACCTTCATGGCCAAGCCGTATCCGGGCCAGGCGGGCAATGGTCTGCACGTACACATTTCGATTCTGGACAAAGCCGGCAAAAACATTTTTGCCAGCGAGGATCCCGAGCAGAACGCCGCGCTGCGTCACGCGATCGGCGGTGTGCTCGAGACCCTGCCGGCGCAGATGGCTTTCCTCTGCCCGAACGTCAACTCCTACCGTCGCTTCGGCGCGCAGTTCTACGTACCGAACTCGCCGTGCTGGGGCCTGGACAACCGCACCGTGGCGATTCGCGTACCGACCGGCTCTGCCGATGCCGTACGTATCGAGCACCGCGTGGCCGGCGCCGACGCCAACCCGTACCTGCTGATGGCTTCGGTACTGGCCGGCGTGCACCACGGCCTGGTCAACAAGATCGAACCGGGCGCGCCTGTCGAAGGCAACAGCTACGAGCAGAACGAACAGAGCCTGCCGAACAACTTGCGCGATGCCCTGCGCGAGCTGGACGACAGCGAGGTGATGGCCAAGTACATCGATCCGAAGTACATCGATATCTTCGTCGCCTGCAAGGAAAGCGAGCTGGAGGAGTTCGAACACTCCATCTCCGACCTTGAGTACAACTGGTATCTGCATACCGT
>NZ_RAZO01000146.1:0-12710 GCF_004307535.1 Pseudomonas sp. Sample_9 | reverse complement strand
CCCGAGCAGCCGGTGGAAGACGAGGACGCGGTCAAGCCGCCGCCCAAACCGGTGGAGAAGCCCAAGCCAATCGAAAAACCGAAACCGGTCGAGAAGCCAAAACCAGTGAAAAAGGTTGAGCCACCGAAAGCGCCGCCGGCCCCGGCGCAACCTGCCGCACCTGCGGCGCCGACAACACCGAGCGCACCACCGGCACCACCTGCTGCGCCCGCTCCGGTCAAGGAATCGGCGGCGATTTCCGGCCTGGCCAGCCTCGGCAACCCGCCGCCGGAATACCCGTCGCTGGCGCTACGCCGCAACTGGGAAGGCAGCGTGGTGCTGCGCATTCAGGTGCTGGCCAACGGCCGTGCCGGCAGCGTGACGGTGACCAAGTCCAGCGGCAAGCCGCAACTGGATGAGGCGGCCGTCGCGGCGGTGAAGAACTGGAAGTTCATTCCGGCCAAGCGCGGCGACACGCCGATCGACGGCTTCGCCACCCAGACCATCGATTTCAAATTGCCGCAATGACGGCGCAACCGACTCATTACTGATTAACGCAAGCGAGGTGTAGCCATGAACGATTCACTGTCTTCGATGATTGTCCCCGGTGTGCTCTGGGGCCTGGTGCTGTTTTCCGTGGTCAGTTGGGCGATCCTGCTGGTCAAGTCGGCCCAGTACCTGCGCCAGAAAGCGCAGAACAAACAGTTCACCAAAGCCTTCTGGAGCGCGCCGGACCTGCTCACCGCCGCCGAACACGCCAGCCAGTATCCAGGCTCGCTGGCGCGCATCGCCAGCAGCGGTTTCGAAGCCCTGCTGGTCGAAGAGTCGCCGCGCACCACGCAACAACTGGCGCACACCATCAACCGCTCCGACCGCCTGGAACGCAACCTGCGCCAGCAGATCCAGAAAGAACGTCGCTCGCTGGAAAACGGCCAGGCGATCCTCGCCAGTATCGGCAGCACAGCGCCGTTCATTGGCCTGTTCGGCACCGTGTGGGGAATCATGGAAGCCCTGCAAAGCATTGGCGAAACCGGCTCGGCCAGCCTTGAAGCGGTCGCCGGGCCTATCGGCCACGCGCTGATCGCCACCGGCGTGGGCATCGCCGTCGCCGTGCCGGCAGTGCTGATCTACAACTTCTTCCTGCGTCGGCTGAAACTCGCCTCGGCGGACATGGACGACTTCGCCCACGACTTCGACGCCCTCGCCTCGCGCAGTGCGTTTTCCATCAGCCGCCAGGCCATTGCCAGCAAAAGCACCAACGCCGTGCGGGAGGCCAGCTGATGTCCTTCTCCACTCAAGACAGCGATGAAGTGCTCAGCGAAATGAACGTCACGCCGCTGGTCGACGTGATGCTCGTGCTGCTGGTGGTGTTCATTGTCACCGCGCCGCTGATGACCAACGCGATCAAGGTCAACCTGCCGAAAACCGACGCCGTCGCCCCTGCCGAAAAGAAAGACCCGGTGGTGGTCAGCGTCGATCAGGACGGCAAGTTCTATCTGGCCAAGACCGAACTGGCCCCGGAATCCCTCGAGGCCAGCCTCAAGGAGGTCAAGGCCAAGGACGCCGAAGTCCGTGTGCAATTGCAGGCCGATGCCGCCGTCAATTACGGCCAGGTGGCCAAGGCCATGGCATCGATCGAACGCTCCGGCATCAGCAAGATTTCGGTGATGACCACCCACTGATGACGGTGCAGGGCGGCTGTTGAAAGCATCCGCCCGGCACCGCTGAAAAAGAAATCCCGTCGCACCCGGCCGACCGAAAAAACGCTACGCGTCTTTGGAGGGGATCGGCTTGCTTGAAGAAAGTGGTTTTCCGCGCGCGGTATCACCGGAAGCGGAGCAATGAGCGGCTCACAAGGCCAATTCGATAACGTCTGAAAATCGGAAACAACCATGCTGATGAACACTCCACGCTTCACGCTCAAACCTTTGGTGGCAACCATGTCTCGCCACCGTTTAGTTCCGCTGTATCTGGTGGCCATGGGGATGGGCGCCGGGACCGTGCAAGCGGCCGAGGACGACAACAGCGCCACGCCGGCAGCCGCTGTCGTGGCGGCGCCGACCACGCAACTGCAACGGGTCGAAGTGACCGGTTCGGCGATTCGCCGGGTCGATGCGGAAACGGCGGTGCCGATCACCATTCTCAAGGCTGAAGAGCTGCGCAAACAGGGCGTGACCACCACCGCCGAACTGGTGCAGCGCATCACCGGCAGCCAGTCGATCAACAACAGCGCCGGCTCCGTCGGCGCGGCCACTGGCGGTGCGTCGTTTGCCGACATGCGCGGCATCGGCGCGAACAAGACGCTGGTGCTGCTCAACGGTCGACGCCTGGCCAACAATGCCCTGTCGGGGACCAACTCGGCCGGCGGCGCGGTGGACCTGAACATGATCCCGTTCGCCGCCATCGAGCGCGTGGAAGTGCTGCGCGACGGCGCCTCGGCCCTGTACGGCACCGACGCCATCGGCGGTGTGATCAACTTCATCACCAAGAAATCCCTTACCGACGGCGCGTTGACCCTCGGTGGCGAAACGCCGACCCACAGCGGTGGCGGCGCGACCAAGGACATGAGCGCCAGTTGGGGCTACGGCGATCTGGAAGAAGACCGCTTCAACGTCCTCGGTGTGTTCAACTACAACAAGCAGCAGAACCTCGACGCCAACGACCGCTCCTTCGCCACCGACTACGCGCCCGGTCGCGGTCTCGATCAGACCTCCGGCACCGCGTTCCCCGGCAACTACAGCCAGAACGGCAACGCCACCAACCCGTTGGCCAACAGCAACTGCAACGGCCCCAACCTGATCGCCCGCGACGGCTTGTGCCGCTTCAGCACCCGTGAATTCATCGACCTGGTGCCACAGACCGAGAAGACCTCGTTCTTCGGCAAGACCACTGCCAAGCTCGGCGATGATCACAACGCCAACCTTGAATATTTCTGGTCGCGCAACAACAACGCCGTCGCCGTCGGCCCGGCGCCACTGACTGGTCTGAGCCTGGATTCCTCGTCGCCGTACTACCCCGGCAACGGCATCACCCCGGCGCCGACCGATTTCGCCCTCGACCCGACGCAGCCAGTCGACGTCAACTGGCGCGAGACTGCCGCCGGCCCGCGTGAATCGAAAGACCAGAACACCAGCCAACGCTTTCTGCTGAGCTTCGACGGCCTGGTCGGGGGTTGGGATTACAACGTCGGCGCCTCGTACAACCAGAACAAAATCGTCTCCAGCGTCACCAGTGGCTATGTCAGCGATCAGGCGATGATTGACGGCCTGGCCAGCGGTTTGCTCAACCCGTTCGGCCCGCAGACCGCCGCCGGCCAGCAGTACATCGACGCCGCCGCGTACCACGGCGCCTACTCCACAGCCGTGGGTCGCGTCGCCGGGTTCGATGGTCGCGTCAGCCGTGAAATCGGTGACTGGTTCGGCGCCGGTCCGTCCGGTCTGGCGCTGGGCGGCGAGTACCGCAAGGAGAAATTCCATCAGGACTTCGAGTCGTTCGCCGGCGACATCCAGAGCCTCGGCATCGACCCGGCCGGCAGCGTCGAGGGCGACCGCAGCGTCAAGGCCGCCTATGCCGAACTCAACGTGCCGGTGCTCGACAGCCTTGAATTGTCCGCCGCTGTGCGCCACGACAAATACAGCGACTTCGGCAGCACCACCAACCCGAAATACTCGTTCCGTTATCAGCCGCTCAAAGAGCTGGTGGTGCGTGGCGCCTACAGCGAAGGTTTCCGCGCGCCGTCGCTGTATGAACTGTATTCGCCGCGCAGCATCACCTTCACCCAGGGTTTCTACAACGATCCGGTGCTGTGTACCGGCGGTGTGGTGCAACCGGGCGGTAACGGCGGGCGCGATTGCGGTCAGCAATTCCTCAACCAGATTGGCGGCAACGAGGATCTGGCCCCGGAGAAGGCGCGCAACGTCACCTTGGGCTTCGTCTACCAACCGATCAGCAATCTGTCGGTGGGTCTGGATTTCTGGTGGATTCACATCTCCAACCAGATCCAGCCGTTCCCGGAATCCACCGTGTTCGATCAGGCCGGCTCCTATCCGGACCGCTTCGTGCGCAACGCCGACGGCACGCTCAACTACATCGTTACCGGCAACGCCAACCTCGGCATCGTCGAAACCAATGGTGTCGATGTGTCGCTCGACTATCGCTTCCCGAACACGCCGTACGGTCAGTTTGGTCTCGGCCTGCAAGGTACCTATGTCGACGAGTACGACTTCCAGAGCACCATCAAAGGCCCGTTCACCGACAAGGTCGGCGACTTCCAGGGAGACGGCGTGATCGCGCGCTGGAAGCACAACCTCACCGGCAGTTGGAGCCTGGGTGCGGCGCGGGCAGCGCTGACCAACCGCTTCACCACCGGTTACAACGATTACGACCGCGAGACCCACGCAAGGGTGGCGTCGTATTCGGTGTGGGACCTGTCGGCCGGTTACACCTTCAACAAAGTGCTCGACGTTGATGCCGGGATGAAGAACGTGTTCGATCGCAACCCGCCGTTCTCCAACCAGGCCTACAACTTCCAGAGCGGCTATGACCCGCGCTACACCGACCCGCTGGGCCGGACATTGTTTGCGCGCATGACGTATCACTTCTGACCCGAGATAAAACGCATCCCTCTGTGGGAGCGAGCCTTTGTGGTGAGGGGATTTATCCCCGATGGGGTGCGAAGCGCCCCCAAGACCTGCCGACGCGGAGCATCGGAAGTACCGCATGCATTGATCTTGCGACTGCTGCGCAGCCGATCGGGGATAAATCCCCTCGCCACAAGGGCTCGCTCCCACCGGGGGTCCGGGTTCCTTCAGGGATTTCAAGGGTGACTTCATGAGTTTTTTGCGCAACATGGCTGGCCTGCTGCTCGGCAGTGCGCTGCTGTGCACTGGCACTTCGGCACTGGCCGGCGGCAGTTATGCGCTGACGGTGTACGGCGAGGCGCCGAAGTATCCGGCCGGCTTCAAACATTTCGATTTTGTTAACCCCGACGCGCCCAAGGGCGGTTCGCTCAGCCGTGCGTCGATGGAGATCGGTCAGTACAACTACATCACGCCGTATGCCGATCAGGGCATTTCCGTGGTGCAGGTCAATGACTGGGTGTATTCGCCATTGGCGTTTCGTTCGCTGGATGAGCCCTACACGGTTTACGCTCTGGTCGCGCAGCAGATCGAGCGCGATCCGGAGGGTTTGTGGGTGCGCTTCACCCTCAACCCCAAGGCACGTTTCGCCGACGGCACGCCGATCACCGCCGAAGACGTGCGCTACACCTTCAACCTGCTGATGACCAAGGGCAGCCTGAGTTATCGCCAGCAATATGCCGACGTGCAAGACGTGCTGGTCGAAGGTCCACGCCAGGTCCGTTTCACCTTCAAGAACAACCTCAATCGCACCCTCGCGCTGGATCTGGCGACGCTGCGCGTGCTGCCCGAGCACTGGTGGAAAACCCGCGACTTCGCCAACGGCGGCGGCTTCGAGCCACCGCTGGGCAGCGGGCCATACCGGGTGAGCAAGGTCGACGCCGGGCGCAGCATCAGTTTCCAGCGTGACCCGGACTGGTGGGGCAAGGACCTGCCGGTCAGTCGCGGCATGTACAACTTCGACAGCCTGACGGTGAATTTCTACGGCGACACCGACGTCGCTCGCCAACTGTTGCAGGCCGGTGCGTTCGACTACAACCGCGAGTTCTCCTCGTCCGGTTATGTGGTCGGCTATGACAGCCCGGCATTGCGCGACGGTCGTTTGCAACAGTCGATCCTCGCCCCGGACAAACCCACCGCCGCTCAGGGCTTCGTGTTCAATCTGCAAAACCCGATCTTCCAGGACCGCCGCGTGCGCGAGGCGATCAGCCTGCTCTGGGATTTCGAGTGGACTAACAAACAGATGATGCGCGGCTTCTACGTGCGTCAGAACAGCTTCTGGCCCAAGAGTGAAATGGCCGCCAGCGCCCTGCCCGATGCCGAGGAATTGAAGATCCTCGAACCGTTGCGCGGCAAGGTTCCTGACGAGGTGTTCACCACGGTCTATGAAGCGCCGAAAACCGATGGCAGCGGCTACATCCGCGACAAGCAATTGCAAGCGCTGAAACTGCTCGGCGAAGCCGGTTGGACGGCGAAAAACAATCGTCTGGTCAACGCCGCCGGCGAGCCGCTGGAATTCACCTTTCTCGATGGCCAGGGCGGCTTCGATCGCATGCTGCTGCCGTTCAAACGCACCCTCGCGCAGATCGGCATCACGCTCAACCTGCGCCGCATCGATTCAGCGCAATACATCAACCGCCTCAACGCTCGCGATTACGACATGATCGTCTGCGCTTTCCCGCGCAGTGGCGATCCGATCGTCTCCCCGGGCCGCGAGTTGTACAGCCTGTACGGCTCGCAAAGTGCCACGCAAGTCGGCAGCTCGAACGCGATGGTGCTGGCCGATCCAGCGGTCGATCAACTGCTCGACGGGCTGGTCCGGGCCAACAGCCGCGAAGCCATGGTGCATTACGCCCGCGCCCTCGACCGGGTGCTGCAATGGGGTTACTACATGATTCCCAACTACTACTCCAAAGGCACGCCGACGGTGTATCAGAACCGCTTCGGCATGCCCGCCGTGCAACCTTCGTATGACGAAGGCCTCAACACCTGGTGGGAAGTCTCGGCCAGGCCGCTGACGACTCAGCAGATGAGCGCTCAGCTTGCGGGAGGCCAGTGACATGCTGCGTTATCTGAGTCGCCGTTTGCTGCTGATCATCCCCACGCTGTTGTGCATTCTGGTGGTGAATTTTCTTATCGTGCAAGCCGCGCCCGGCGGGCCGGTGGAACAAGCCATCGCCCGCCTGCAAGGCTTTGGCGGGCACAGCATGGGCGGTGGCGGCGAAGTCGCGGCGGTCGGCGGTGCCGGGCGCAGCAGCCGTGGGCTGGACCCGGCGCTGATCGAGGAAATCAAACACCATTACGGCTTCGACAAACCGCTGCACGAACGCCTGTGGCTGCTGCTGAAAAACTACGCGCAACTGGATCTGGGCAACAGCTTCTTTCGCGGCGCCAAGGTCACCGACCTGATCGTGCAGAAGCTGCCAGTGTCGCTGTCGCTGGGCTTGTGGGCGACGCTGATCACCTACCTGATTTCAATCCCGCTGGGCATTCGCAAGGCGATCAGGAACGGTAGCGCCTTCGATGTCTGGAGCAGCACCGCGATCATCGTCGGCTATGCGATGCCGGCGTTTCTCTTCGCCATTCTGTTGATCGTGGTGTTCGCCGGGGGCAGCTACGTCAACTGGTTTCCGGTGCAGGGACTGGTGTCGGACAACTTCGACAGCCTCAGCACATTGGGCAAGGTCGGCGACTACCTCTGGCACCTCGTACTGCCGGTCACGGCGCTGGTGATCGGCGGCTTTGCCACGCTGACGATCCTGACCAAGAACAGCTTTCTCAACGAAATCAGCCGGCAGTACGTGATCACCGCACGAGCCAAGGGCCTGACCGAGCGCCGCGTGCTGTACGGCCACGTGTTTCGCAACGCCATGCTGTTGGTGGTCGCCGGCGTGCCGTCGGCGCTGATCGAAGTGTTTTTCGCTGGCTCCCTGCTGATTGAAACCATCTTCAACCTCGACGGCCTCGGGCGCATGAGCTACGAAGCGGCGGTATCGCGCGACTATCCGGTGGTGTTCGGCGCGCTGTTTCTGTTCACCCTGTTCGGTTTGCTGATCAAGCTGATCGGCGACCTCTGCTACACCCTGCTCGACCCGCGCATCGATTTCTCGGCGAGGACTGCCTGATGTTCACACTGTCGCCTCTGGGCCAGCGCCGCGTCGCGCAATTCAAGGCCAACCGCCGTGGGCGCTGGTCACTGTGGCTGTTTGTCGGCCTGTGCCTGATCTGCCTCGGTGGCGAGTTGATCGCCAACGACAAGCCGCTGGTGATCCGCTACCACGACGCCTTTTACTTTCCGATCCTCAGCGATTATCTGGAGACCGATTTCGGCGGCGAATTGCCGTTTCAGCCGGATTACGCCAGCAGTTACGTGCACAAGCTGATCGAGGATCAGGGCGGCTGGATGCTGTTTCCGCCGATCCCGTTCAGCTACGACACGGTCAACTACGACCTCACCGAACCGGCGCCCAGCCCGCCGTCATCGAGCAATTGGCTGGGCACCGACGATCAGGCTCGCGATGTTCTGGCGCGGGTGATTTTCGGCACGCGGATTTCAATTCTGTTTGCGCTGATCCTCACCGCCATCAGCGCGTTGATCGGCATTGTCGCCGGGGCAATGCAGGGCTACTACGGCGGCTGGGTCGACTTGCTCGGGCAGCGCGTCCTGGAAATCTGGTCGGGGCTGCCGGTGCTGTATCTGCTGATCATTCTGTCCGGCTTCGTCTCGCCGAGTTTCTGGTGGTTGCTGGGGATCATGGCGCTGTTTTCCTGGCTGGCGCTGGTCGACGTGGTGCGCGCCGAGTTCCTCCGTGGGCGCAATCTCGAATACGTCAAAGCCGCGCGCGCGCTGGGCCTGACCGACAGCGAACTGATGCGCCGGCACATTCTGCCCAACGCCATGACTTCCACCCTCACCTACCTGCCGTTCATTCTCACCGGCGCCATCGCCACCCTGACCGCGCTGGATTTTCTCGGCTTTGGCATGCCCGCCGGCACCGCGTCGCTGGGTGAACTGATCGGCCAGGCCAAACGCAATCTGCAGGCACCGTGGCTGGGGCTGACAGCGTTTTTTGCCCTGGCGCTGATCCTGTCTTTGTTGGTTTTCATCGGTGAAGCGTGCCGAGATGCCTTTGATCCGAGGAGCTGACATGCAAGACCATTTAATCGAGATCCGCGACCTGCGCGTCGCCTTCGCGGGGCAGGAAGTGGTGCACGGTGTGAACCTGGATATCCGCCGTGGCGAGTGTCTGGCGCTGGTCGGTGAATCCGGCTCGGGCAAGTCGGTGACGGCGCATTCGATTCTGCGTCTGTTGCCGGGCAAGAACGTCAGCAGCAGCGGCGCGATTCGCTACAACGGCGTGGATTTGCTGCACGCCAGCGAACAGCAGATGCGTGGTCTGCGCGGCAATCGCATTGCGATGATTTTCCAGGAGCCGATGACCTCGCTGAACCCGCTGCACACGGTGGAAAAACAGATCAGCGAAGTGCTGGAAATCCACAAGGGCCTCAAGGGCCGCGCCGCCCGCGCGCGGACCCTGGAGCTGCTCGAGCTGGTGGGTATTCGCCAGCCGTTGCAGCGACTCAAAGCCTATCCGCATCAGCTTTCCGGCGGTCAGCGGCAACGGGTGATGATCGCCATGGCGCTGGCCAACGAGCCGGAACTGTTGATTGCCGATGAGCCGACCACGGCGCTGGACGTAACCGTACAGCAGAAGATTCTTGAGCTGCTGATCGAGTTGCAGCAACGCCTCGGCATGTCGCTGTTGCTGATCAGCCACGACCTCAATCTGGTGCGCCGGATCGCTCAGCGCGTGTGCGTTATGCGTCAAGGCGAGATCGTTGAACAGGCTGATTGCGAGACGCTGTTCCAAGCGCCGCAACATCCTTACAGCCGCTTGTTGATCGAGGCTGAACCGAGCGGCGCGCCAGTGCCCAGTGAGTACGAGCACAACCTGCTGGAAGTCGATGATTTGAAGGTGTGGTTTCCCCTGCCGAAAAAACTCTTCAGCCGCCAGCAGGATTACATCAAAGCGGTGGACGGGGTCAGTTTCACCCTGCAACGCGGCAAGACGTTGGGCATCGTCGGCGAGTCGGGTTCGGGCAAGTCGACGCTGGGTCAGGCGATCCTGCGACTGGTCGAATCAGAGGGCAATATCCGTTTCGGCAACAAGCAGTTGAGCCTGCTCAATCAGCGCCTGATGCGCCCGTTGCGCCGGCAGATTCAGGTGGTGTTTCAGGACCCGTTCGGCAGCCTCAGCCCGCGCATGTCGGTGCAGCAGATCATCGCCGAAGGCTTGCTGACCCACGGCATCGGCAGCGAGGCCGAGCGCGAGGCAGCGGTGATTCGCGTGCTCGAGGAGGTCGGCCTCGATCCGCAGAGCCGCCATCGTTACCCCCACGAGTTTTCCGGCGGCCAGCGCCAGCGCATCTCCATCGCCCGCGCACTGGTGCTGGAACCGGCGCTGATCCTGCTCGACGAACCGACGTCGGCGCTGGATCGCACGGTGCAGAAGCAAGTGGTGGAATTGTTACGCCAGTTGCAGATCAGGCATGGGCTGACCTATCTGTTCATCAGCCATGACCTGGCGGTGGTGCATGCGCTGGCGCATGACTTGATGGTGATCAAGGATGGCAAGGTGATTGAACAAGGCTCGTCGCGGGAGATTTTCGCTGCGCCGAAACATCCGTATACCCAAGAGTTACTGAAAGCCTCGGGCCTCAAGCCTTATAGAGAGCCTTGTGGGAGCGAGCCTGCTCGCGAATGCGGTGCGTCAGTCACATAAGAGCTGACTGAACCGACGCTTTCGTCGGAACGCCGCCCGGAGCAGGCTCGCTCCCACAGGTTTGATCGGTGGTGTTTGAAATTTATTTTTCCGGCACTGCATCCAATCGCCTCCGCCACGGGTAGTCCCTGTAACAGCCCACTCTGGTGCTGTCAGCGCCCTACCCTTTTCGGAGAATCATCGGATGAACATCACCCAGCTGATTGGCTTCACCGGTTTGCTCGCTTTCACCGCGACCACCTTCGCCCAGAGCAGTTATCCCGACGCGATCAAGGTGCCGGACGGGCACAAGATTGCCCTGGAGACCACCGGGGTTGGCGAGATCACCTACGAATGCCGCGACAAGCCCAATGTGGCCGGGCAGACCGAATGGACCTTTGTCGGCCCGAAAGCGGTGCTCAATGATCGCAGCGGCAAACAGGTCGGCACTTATTTCGGCCCGCCAGCGACGTGGCAAGCCAAGGACGGTTCGAAAGTCACCGGCACACAACTCGCCGTGGCACCGTCGAGCCCGGGCAACCTGCCCTATCAACTGGTCAAGGCCAATCCGGCCGAGGGCAAAGGCGCGATGACCGGGGTCAGCTACATCCAGCGCGTCGCGCTCAAGGGCGGCGTCGCGCCGGGCAGTGAGTGCACCATGGCGAACAAGGGCAAGCAGGAAGTGGTGAAGTACCAGGCGGATTATATTTTCTGGGCGGCGAACTGATATTCGGAAGCAGTGCACAATCCTGTGGGAGCGAGCCTGCTCGCGAAGACGGAGTGTCAGTCGCCTTATTACTTTCTGACCCACCGCATTCGCGAGCAGGCTCGCTCCCACAGGGAACAATGCGTCTGGATGTTTGGGAAATGTGAGCTAGATTGCACCCCATGCCTTTACCCGAATCCGTTTTCGATTACGAAGCCCGCCTCGCTGCCTGTGCCCGGGGCGAGCGTTTGGCTTTGCGCGATTTGTATGTGCAGGAAGGCCCGCGCCTGCTCGGCGTGGCCAAGCGGCTGGTGCGCGATACGGCGCTGGCAGAGGACATTGTGCATGAGGCGTTCATCAAGATCTGGCACGGCGCGGCCGGGTTCGATCCGGCGCGGGGTTCGGCGCGGGGCTGGATGTTCAGCGTGACCCGGCACCTTGCCTTGAATCAGTTGCGCAAGCAAAGTCGGGAAACGCCGTTCAGTGAAGAACATGAGGCAGCGGCGCCTGATGAGGCGGTCGATGTTCACTCGGCGCGCATTCATCGCTGCCTCGAGCAACTGGAACCGCAGCGCCGCAGCTGCATCCTCCACGCCTACGTCGACGGTTACAGCCACGCGCAGATTTCCGCACGCCTCGACACGCCGCTGGGCACGGTCAAAGCGTGGATCAAGCGCAGCCTCAATGCTTTGCGGGAGTGCATGGGATGACCGGCGAATCAGCGCAGGAACGGGATGAACTGGCCGGCGAATACGTGCTTGGCACCTTGTCGTTCGAGCAGCGCATCGAGGTGCAACGGCGCCTGCCGAACGATCCTGAGTTGCGGGCGGCAGTCGACGCATGGGAGCGACGTCTGCTGGAGCTGACCGATCTGGCCGAACCTCAGCAACCCTCGGCGCAGTTATGGCCTCGTATCGAACGCAGTCTCGAACGGCTGACGGTGAAGAAACCGCTAACCTCGTGGTGGAATCTGCTGCCGCTGTGGCGCGGCTTGAGCGCGGCCGGGCTGGCGGCGACATTGATCCTCGGCACGATGCTGCTGACGCAGACTGCGCCGAAACCGAGTTATCTGGTGGTGCTGGTGGCGCCGCAGGACAAGGCGCCGGGATGGGTGATTCAGGCGAGCAATGCGCGGGAGATCCAGTTGATTCCGCTAGGGGTGGTCGAGGTGCCGGCGGACAAGGCGCTGGAGTTCTGGACCAAGGCTGACGGCTGGTCGGGGCCGGTGTCGTTGGGCTTGGTCAAGCCGGGGCAGGCGTTGTCGGTGCCGCTGGACAAACTGCCGCCGTTGCAACCGAACCAGCTGTTTGAGCTGACGCTGGAAGGCGCCAATGGCTCGCCGATTGGCAAGCCGACCGGGCCGATTCAGGCGATCGGGCGTGCGGTGAAGGTGCTCTGAGGCTCTGCTACGCGGTTGTCCGCAACCATCATCGACGTCGATGTTCACCATCACGGTAATGAAGTTCTCATAAAAAATTCCGGGCGTAACATCAGCTCCATACCAACCAACAACACCCCGGAGCACACCATCATGAAACGCCAGACTCTTCTCAGCATTGCTTTCTCGGTTTTCGCAGTTAACGCTTTCGCCGCCACCCCGGCGCACACCATGATCGCCGAAGGCGG
>NZ_RAZO01000391.1:0-12720 GCF_004307535.1 Pseudomonas sp. Sample_9 | reverse complement strand
AGGAGCAAGCCTTTTGGGTTACCTTTTTGGCGTCTGAAAAAGGTGACTCGCCGTAAGGGCGAAACCGCCAGCCGCAACACCGCAAAAACGGATATTCACCCAAAACCCCCAAGAGCATGGCCGGCCCAAAGGCCGCCAAGCCCCAAAAAACCCGCAAATGTCAAAACCGCTCCGCCACCCGCTTATACGGATAATCCGGCTCCCGATACTTGCCCGGCTTCTGCCGTTTCGGCAACTCGACCTTGTCGCGCTTGACTTCTTCATAGGGGATGCGACTGAGCAGATCAGTGATGATGTTCAGCCGTGCACGACGTTTGTCATTGGAGTCGGCAACCCTCCACGGCGCCCAATCGGTGTCGGTATGCTTGAACATCTCGTCCCGCGCCCGTGAGTAGTCAAACCAGCGGCTGTAGGATTTCAGATCCATTGGTGTCAATTTCCAGGTCTTGCGCCCGTCATTGATCCGCGCTTCGAGCCGGCGGGTCTGTTCATCCGGACTGACCTCAAGCCAGTACTTGAGCAGGATCACCCCCGAATCGACGATGGCGTTCTCCACCCAAGGGATCGACTTGAGAAACTTGTCAGCCTGTTCTTCCGTGCAAAAGCCCATGACCCGTTCGACGCCGGCGCGGTTGTACCAACTGCGGTCGAAGATCACCACCTCACCGCCCGCCGGCAGATGCGGCAGGTAGCGCTGCACATGCATCTGGCTCTTTTCTCGATCGGTTGGCGCCGGTAATGCCATCACGCGGAACACCCGTGGGCTGACGCGTTCGGTGATCGCCTTGATCACCCCGCCCTTGCCCGCACCGTCGCGCCCTTCGAAAACAATACACACCTTGACACCTTTGGCGATGACCCACTCCTGCAGCTTCACCAGTTCAATGTGCAGCTTGCGCAGCTGTTGCAGATAGTCCTTGTTTTTCAAGCGCGGACGTTCGATTGCCTTTGCAGGTTTCTTCTTGTCTTTCGCCATGAACCTGTCCTCGCGCTTCAACAGCCCGCTGAATTTGTTTATTGACCCGAAGGGCCTGATCCGTGAGGTTAGTTCACGCCCGGTTGTTTGCCATTGCCGGGCAAAAAAGCCCTGTCGCCATGTGTTTCCTGAGATTGTTCCGACGTCGCACTGTTCATTGCCCGATCCCCTGTTTGCTGGAGTTTTTTCGATGCCGTCGTCCAAATCATTGCCCACTGCCCTGCTCGGTCTGGCCCTGGCCTGCCCGGCGATGGCCGAGACCCAAGGTCTGCAGCTGGGGCAAGTGCTGATTTCGGCAGATCAGCGCAGTGGCAGCGATGCAGCGGTCGAAGAAGCGCGGGAACGCCTTGAGCAGGTTCCCGGCGGCGCCAATGTGGTCGACATGCGCCAGCCGTTGCAGGGCCGTGTTGCCAGCAATCAGGATGTGCTCGCCTATCAGCCGGGGGTGTATGCACAGTCGGCGGGCAACGAAGGCGTGAAGATTTCCATCCGTGGTTCAGGCATCAACCGCGCACCCGGTGCCCACGCCTCGGGGCTCTACACGATGCTGGATGGCTTGCCCCTCACCGGCCCCGGCGGCACACCGTATGAATTGCTCGAGCCGTTGTGGGTCGACCATGTCGAAGTGCTGCGCGGCGCCAACGGTTTCGATCGCGGCTCGCTGGCGCTGGGCGGCGCTATCGATTACGTCAGTCACACCGGTTACACCGCGCCGAAGCTGCAAGTGCGCTACGCCACCGGCAGCCATGGCTATCAGCAGCGCCAGGTCAGCTCCGGGCAAGTGCTGGGGGATTTCGATTACTACGTGTCGCTGACCGATGCCAATGCCGACGGCTATCAGGACCACACCGCCAGCGAGAGCAAAGGCCTGATCGCCAACTTCGGCTATCGCTTCAACCCGAATCTGGAAACCCGCTTCTATTTCCGCTATCGCGAAACCGACAACGACCTCGCCGGTCGCGTGACCAAGCATTCCATCGAACACAGCCCACGGGCCGCCAACCCGGCGTATGTGGCCCGCGATGACAGCCGCAAGCAGCCCGGCAGCACCTTCATCGGCAACAAGACCACGTTCTACCTCGACGACGATTCGAGCATCCAGACCGGCCTCGTCTACCACGACTACCCGATGGATTTGCGCGAAGGCCCGAACCGGTTGAAAGTGGCTTATACCGACGTCAGCGGCACCTTCGACTACAAGCGCCGCGACACCCTGTTCGGCATGGAAAGCCGCAGCAATGTCGGCCTGCGCGTGACCAAGCACCTGCCCAACGATGGCGCCAGCGAGTTCGTGCGCATCCCGAGTGGCAACACCGCCAGCTATGCACCGGGCACGCGGATGCGCAACTTCACTTATCAGGGTTCGGACACTGTCCTGCATTTCGGCAATGACCTGGAAATTGCCGACGACCTCTGGCTGACCACCGGCCTCGCCGCGATCTACACCCGCCGCGAAAGCGCCGTGACCTATCCGCAGGGCGGCGGCAAAACCAGTCTCAGCGACTGGGACTATGCACCGCGCATCGGCCTGCGCTATCAGATCACCCCCGACGTGCAAGTGTTCGGCAATCTCAGCCGCTCCGTCGAAGCACCGCACCCGTGGTCGCTGATCTACAGCTCCAACGTGCGCTTCCCTGCCGGCAACGGCGCCGCCACCGGCACCCAGCGCGACCCGGTCGAACTGCAAAACCAGACCGCAACCACTCTGGAACTCGGTGGCCGTGGCGACAGCAAACTGGGCGAATGGAGCCTGGCCTGGTACTACGCGCAAGTTCGTCACGAACTGCTCTCGGTACTGCCGGACGCCAACGCCGTCACGCCCTACGAACTCAACGCCAGCCCGACCGTGCACCAGGGCATCGAGGCCAGCCTCAACAGCAAACTCTGGACCACCGCCGACGGCCGCCAGTTGAGCTTGCGCCAGGCCTACACCTTCAGCGACTTCCACTACCGCGACGACGAACGCTTCGGCGACAACCGCCTGCCGGGCCTGCCGATGCATTATTACCAGGGCGAACTGCGTTACGACTGGCCGCAGGGTTTCTTCGCCGCCGTGAACACACAATTGGTGTCCAAAGTTGCCGTGTACTACGCCAACAGCTACTACGCCGACCCTTACGCCCTGTTCGGCGCCACCCTGGGCTACAACGCGCCGAAGGGCGACTGGCAAGGCTGGGTCGACATGCGCAACCTGACCGGCAAGCGTTATGCGGCAACGGTCACCCCGGGGTATGACGACAAAGGTCTGGATGCTGCGCGGTCAACCCCGGGTGAAGGGATGGGGGTTTATGTTGGGGTTTCGTGGAGTTTGCTATAGCACCCAACGCGAGATTCAAATGTGGGAGCGAGCCTGCTCGCGAAAGCGGTGGATCAGTCGTGCATTATTTGACTGACACGACGCCTTCGCGAGCAGGCTCGCTCCCACAGTTGGCTTTGTGCTTTTGGTTAGAACGGCGCAGGATTCGAAATCTTTGGCGATTATCATCGTGACAGCACGTCTCCTCGAACTGATCAGATAACCATCACTCTCCATAGAAAATAACGGATTAGTCTCATGGATACTTCCCAAGAAAACCCATTGGAAAAATCACTCCGGCTGGCCGCGGACGAACCCGCGCATCGCCCTGAGTTCTATCGCACCCTGCTGGACTCGACCGTCTACATCCTCGGCACCGCCGGTGCGGCGCAAGGCCATGTCAATCTCGAAGCCGGCAGCAATATCAGCATCGCTCATTGGCAGAAGCCGGATGGCACGCCGGTCATTCCGTTCTTCTCCTCACTGCCAACGCTGCAACAATCCATCGACAGCGAGCAGAGCTATGTGGAGATACCCGCCCGATCATTGTTCGAAATCACGCTGGGCGCGCTGCTCTTTCTCAACCCTAAGTCGCCGTACGGTAAAGAATTCCTCCCGGATGAAGTGCAACGCCTGCTTTCGGGCGAAATAGGCCGGCCCGCCATGCAGCGCACCGTCGAAAAAGAAACCAACGTCTTGCTTGGACAGCCTTCGGAATACCCATCGACGATGGTCCATTCGCTCTCGCAACTGCTGGCCAAACACGCCAATGTGAAACGCGCATTCCTGGCGCTGATGCACGACGCCTCGGTTGATGAAAAGCCGCACCTGATCGTCGGCATCGAAGCGGATGGCGATATCGAGCAGGTCATGCGCGAAGCCGGCAATGTCGCTGGGGATACAGCCCCTGATGGCGGGCCGGTTGATTTTTGCCGCGTGCTGACGGGACAAGCCGGGCTGAGTGATTACTTCCTCAGGGAGACCAAGCCATTCTACGAACGCAAGGCACCGAGCAAGCTGCGTTCGTTTTTTGGCTTTGGTTGACAGTCGCCTGCATGTCGCTTGATCAGCGGGCCAGTCGTCGATTCTGATGAGCGCGCCCTTGGATTCTTTCAACCTGCCCTCATAACAGCGGGTATCCCCATCGTCTCGAGAGGAAGCACTCACCATGACCACTCAAACCGAAACTGCCATTCTCGCCGGCGGCTGCTTCTGGGGCATGCAGGATCTGTTGCGCCGCTATCCGGGTGTGCTGAAAACGCGAGTCGGCTATACCGGCGGCGATGTGCCGAATGCGACCTATCGCAACCACGGCAACCACGCCGAAGCCATCGAAATCGTGTTCGATCCGGCAGTGATCAGCTACCGGCAGATTCTCGAGTTCTTCTTCCAGATCCACGACCCGAGCACGCCCAACCGTCAAGGCAACGATCTTGGCCCGAGCTACCGGTCGGCGATCTACTACCTCAACGACGAGCAGCGTGCCGTCGCCGAAGACACCGCTGCCGATGTCGACGCCTCGAAGCTGTGGCCGGGCCGTGTGGTAACCGAAATCGAACCGGCCGGGCCGTTCTGGGAAGCGGAACCCGAGCATCAGGATTACCTGGAGCGGATTCCGAATGGCTACACTTGCCATTTCATCCGGCCTAACTGGAAACTGCCGAAGCGCGGTTGAAGAAACTGCTGGCGGGGTTCAATGCCCCGCCACCACCGAAGCTTCTACAGAGCGCGGGCCCGACTTGAAACCGTGGGCCCGGGCACCCCAGGCAATGGCGAAGGCGATAGCGACCAGTGCCAGCATGGCCCACGGAAATGAGGCAACGCCCCACTGATCGAGCAGCACGCCGCCGACGACACCGCTGCCAGCGATCGCGCTGTTCCACGCCACTACATTCAACGACAAGGCGACATCCGCTCCGTTCCCCGCCGCGTCAGCCAGCGCCGTTTGCAACAGCGTCGCCGCGCCGCCGAACGTCAAACCCCATACCGCCACGCCGAGATAAATCACCTCTGGGTTGCCTCCGCCAAATCCCAGCGCCACGCAGACCGCGGCAAAGGTCGCCAAACTCAGCAGAACAGTCGAGCGCAGCAGCGGCTCGACCAGCTTCGCCGTCAGCCATATCCCGACCAGCGCGGCGATGCCGAAGATCAACAACACCACATCCACCCGCTCGGCCATGCCCGCCGGCGCCACGAACGGAGCGATATAGGTGTAGAGAATGTTGTGCGCCAGCATCCAGCTGATCACCACTGCAAGCACAGGACGCACGCCCGGGGTAGTCAAGACTTTGCTCAGCGATAGGCGTTGATGGGCCGGCTGCGGCGGGTAGTCGGGCACTTTCACCAGCACCCAGACGATCAGTACCAAGGTCAGCGCCGACATCAGGCCGAATGTAGTGCGCCAACCGACCAGCCCACCGAGCCACGTACCCAGAGGCACGCCCAGCGACAGCGCAATCGGTGTGCCGACCATCGCCAGTGCCAACGCCTTGCCCTGCTGTTCGGGCTCAACCATGCGTCGCGCATAGCCGGCCAACAGACTCCATGCCAAACCCGCTGCAACCCCGGCGAAGAACCGCGCGACCAGCGTAACGCCGTAGTGCGACGACAGCGCGGTAATCGAATTGAACAGCAGGAAACCGACAATCGTCAGCAGCAGCACGTTGCGGCGCCGCCAGCCCCGGGTGGCGATGGTCATCGGGATCACCGCCAGTACGGAACCCAATGCGTACGCGGTAACCATTTGCCCGGCCATGGACGGCGAAATCGCCAGGCCTTCACTGATCAACGGCAACAGGCCCGCCGGCAGGGTTTCGGTGACGATGCAGATGAAGCCAGTCATGGCCAGCGCCAGCAAAGCGCCGATGGGCAGACCTTTTGGCGTAGCCGTTAACGTGATTGAAGGTGTCACTGGAAGCTCCTCGAAAAACCGACTCAGATTTAAATACCGATCGATCTAGATCCTGAGGGTGCATGCGCAGCGTTGTCAACAATTTCTGTATCGACTAGTCTTTATATTAAATCAATGAGGAGTCAGGTCATGGCGAGAACCGGTCGCCCCCGTCAGTTTGATCGCGACGACGCCGTCGATCAGGCTTTGCAACTGTTCTGGCAACACGGCTACGACGCGACATCGCTGGCCCAATTGAAGGCAGGCCTGGGTGGCGGTATCTCTGCACCTAGCTTCTACGCCGCGTTCGGTTCCAAGGAAGCGTTGTTCGATGAATGCGTGCAGCGTTATTTAACCACCTATGCGCAAGTCACCGAGTGCCTGTGGGACGACAGCCTGCCACCACGCCAGGCGATCGAGACCGCTTTGCGCCAGTCGGCACGCATGCAGTGCGACGACACACACCCCAAGGGCTGCATGGTTACCCTCGGCGTCATGAGCGCACCGAGCCCGGAAACCGCCCATGTGGCGCAAGCCCTGACCCACTCAAGGCAGCGCACCCGTGCCGGCATTCAAGCCTGCGTCGAACGCGCTGTGAATGCCGACGAGCTGGCCAGCGGCACAAGTGCGGCGGCGATGGCGACGGTATTCGACAGTTTCCTGCAGGGCATATCCATCCTCGCCAGAGACAACACCGCGCTGGATAACATTGATGCTGCTATCACTCAGGTCATGCAAACCTGGGACATTGCCGTCACGCGTAAGGCGGATTGATCAAATCACAAATGCACCGGTGCCACCGGCGCCGAACCCGGCTCCGGCACATCGACATTGACCTTCAGTGCAATCAGCAGCGCGGCCAGCAACATCAGAATTCCAGCCGCTACAAACACGCCATTGATACCGCTGAAACTGAACACCGAACCGCCAGCGGCGGCGCCTGCGGCAATTGCCGACTGCACGGACGCCACAACCATGCCGCCCGCGCTTTCGGCCTGATCGGGTATCGAGCGCGCTACCCAGTTCGACCATGCGACAGGCACACCACCGAAAGCCATCCCCCACAGCGCCAAGAGCAACGCCTGCCCGGTGACCGAGGCCGGTAACCCGACCAACGCCAGAGCAGCAACGCCCACCAACACCGGCATCAGCACCAACGTTGTCCTTGGATTGCGCTGCAACAGCCAGCCGGCTAACAGCGTGCCGCCAAAGTTCGCCACGCCGAAACCAAGGAGCATCAGTGCTAGCGTCTGCGGGCCGACGCCGGTGGTGCTTTCCAGAAATGGCCTGATGTAGGTGAATAACGCGAAGTGGCCGGTGTGCACCAATACGCAGCCGAACATGCCGATGGCAATGCCCGGTCGCAGCAACACCTCGAGCACCGTGCGCAGGCGTGACGGACGATGCGGCGCCAGACTCGGTAGCGTGAACATTTGAAAGACCAGCGTCACCACGCCAACCGCCGCAGCTGCGAAAAACGCACTGCGCCAGCCAAACTGACCGCCGAGATAACTGCCCAATGGCACCGCGACCACGGTCCCCACGGCGATCCCGCTGAAGATAATCGACAGCGCCCGTGGCAGCAGCGCCGCCGGCACCAGGCGCATCGCCACGGCCGCCGCCATGCTCCAGAATCCGCCCAGAGCTATGCCCAAAAGAATGCGCATGATCAGCAACACCGCGAGGCTGGACGACAACGCCACCAGCAGATTCGACGCGATCATCAGTACCGAGAAACCGAGCAAGACCAGGCGCCGATCAAGACTGCGCGTCAATCCAGGTACGAGCAATCCGGCAAACAGCGCGACCACCGCAGTCACCGTCACCGCTTGCCCGGCCAGCGCTTCGCTGACGCCGAGATCGAGCGCCATCGGCGTCAGCAGGCTGGCCGGCAGATATTCCGCCGTGAGCAGACCAAACACGCCCATCGCCAGCGAAAACACCGCCATCCAAGCAGGCACCAGCGGCCCCCCTTCAGTTCGCCCATCACCTACACGTTCATTCATTTCAAGACCCCCTCGGACATTTCGAGAGGGCAGTCTATTGGCGACAACCCGGATGATCTATGATGCGCAGTCTTGAACTTTTGATCGAAACCCCGAACATGAGCAGCACCGATCCCTTTGCACTGTCATCAGACCTGATCACTGAATTGCTGCGCAGCATGCGTCTGCGTGGCGTGCAATATCGGCGGATCCACGCTGGTCCGCCGTATGGTCTGGGTTTCAGCGACAAGCCCGGCCATGCGTATTTCCACTTCGTCGCCGCTGGATCGACGGTATTGCGACTGGAGGACGGCAGCCTGTACGAGTTGTCAGCAGGCAATGCGGTATTCATTGCTCATGGTGCCGCGCACCAGTTGCTGTCACACCCGGGCGCCGAGGTGCAGGACATTGACAGCGCCGTCGCCGCACCGCTCGGCGACACGGTCTGCGCGGTGCAGGTCGGGCAAAGCGCCGATTCGCCCGATAGCGCCCTACTCTTTAGTGGCTGTATGGAGTTCGAACTCGGCAGCCTGCAAGGCCTCGGTCGGCTGATGCCGGGTCTTATGCTGATCGACGCTGGCGGCCAGCGTTATCCAGGACTTATGCCAATCCTTGCGACCATGGAACGCGAAGTCAGCGCAGCGCGCATTGGCTTCGCCGGCATTCTCGCGCGCCTTGCCGACGTAGTGGCGGCAATGATTGTTCGCGGCTGGGTCGAATGCGCTTGCGGCAATGCCTCTGGTCTCGTCGCCGCCCTGCGCGACCCTCGCCTGGCGCAGGCCTTGCTGGCCCTGCACCAACAACCGGGGCGCGACTGGAGCGTCGCTGAACTGGCAACGCTGTGCAACACCTCACGCTCGGTCTTTGCCGAACGCTTCCAGAGCACCCTCGGCACCCCGCCGCTGCGCTACGCCACCGAACTGCGGATGCGCCTGGCCAGTCAGTGGCTGACGCTGGAAAGACTGCCAATCGAAGAAGTGGCGCAGCGCTTGGGCTACACCTCCCAAGCGGCGTTCAGTCGTGCGTTCAAGCGGATAACGGGAAGCTCACCGGGAGCGAGTCGGCGCCAGCGCGCACTATAGGAATTGCATTAACAGAGCGGCAATGAATCCGAGCCGCCCTCACCGCTGGATTTTCCCCAGCCCCGCGCCCACCCGCTCAGCAGCCTGCAAATCCCCACGCGCCTCCAACTCCTGCGCCACTTGCCGCAACTGCTCAACCGTCAATCCCACATTCAGACTGATCTTCAAATGCGACTCCAGTTGCGACTCGACCCCAGCCATTGCCGCCAGCGCGCCGACAGTCGCCAGTTCCCGATCCGTCCATGTCAGATTGTCGCGGGCAAAGATGTCGCCGAACAGATGCACTTTCAGAAACTGATCGATCGCCGGGGCGAATTCGAACAGTGGGCCGGACACTGGCGCGCCGACCAGGCGGGTCTGATTGTCGGTGCCGAGTTCGGTGAGCGCATATCCCGACGGAACCGGACCCGGCTCGCGTCCCGGCACGTCTTCGATGCCCCGCGCGGCGCGTTCCTGCAATACCTTCATCAGCAATGACATGGCGTTGAGGCTGCGCGGGAAGCCGGCGTAGGCGTACAGCTGCACCAGAATTTCCTTGGTTTCGCTGATGCTCAGCCCGGCGTCGAGACCACGATTGAGTGCGTCGTGCAAACGCGGCATGTCGCCGATTGCAGCGTTGGCGGCAATCGGGGCGATCGCCAGTTGTTCAGGCGTCAGAGGCTGTTCTTTCATGATCGGTTTCTCCGGTGATCGGGAAGGATTGGCGCAGAGGGGATTCACGCAGGCTGCACTGGCGAGGACTGCGCAGCCGAGGGCCACAATGCGCAAAAGACGCCCTTGATTTAACGATTTCTGGTTCATCAATGACTCTCCTCACTCATGCAGAGTGAATGTCACCCGCACATCGCCGCGCCCCAAGACTTCGGCCAAGTCCTGCGGGCGTTCGATGCGGCCAAGACGCGAATAGCGGTAGGACGAATCGAAGGTTTTATAGAAGACCACCAACGTATCGTCGCCATACAAAAGGAAATCGCCGTTGTGGATCGTGCCCGGCCGGTAGGGCTGGGTGGGCAATGGCGGCTGCACGGTGGCGTATTTTTCATTGCCGTGCAGGTCAGCCATGTCCAGGCTCAGCGGCAATCGCGTGAGCAATTGCCGAGTGCTCGGGTTGTCCTCAAGAGCAATGGCAAAACGCTGTTCCCCGACGGTCATCCACATCGTGCTGGCCTCCATAGCGGTCGGTGCAGA
The DNA here is from genome assembly GCF_004307535.1 of Pseudomonas sp. Sample_9. NCBI lineage: Bacteria > Pseudomonadati > Pseudomonadota > Gammaproteobacteria > Pseudomonadales > Pseudomonadaceae > Pseudomonas > Pseudomonas sp. Sample_9. Next base: position 2,303 of record NZ_RAZO01000391.1, on the reverse strand, counting down.
CAGAGCAACGGGCAGCCATGCCATCAGTACGAATCCCTTCCAGCCGTTGGCAAAAGTCCGCATCGCTTTGCTCCGTCGCGTTGAAAGTTACTTCAGGTTGCTCTTGAAGAACTGCGTCAGCTTGGCAAAAGGAATCAGCTCGACCCGGTCGTACAGATCGACATGGCCGGCATTCGGCACGATCACCAGTTCTTTCGGCTGCCCCGCCAACCGGAACGCCTCTTCGCTGAACTCACGGGAGTGCGCGTCTGCACCGGCAATAAACAACATCGGACGCGGCGAGATGCTCTCGATATCGACGAACGGATAGAAGTTCATGAACTTGGTGTTGCTGCTCAGCGTCGGACGCGTGGTCTGTTGCGGCGTCGAGCTGGGCGGGGTGAATTCGCCGCGCGGGGTGCGGTAGAAATCGAAGAATTCACGCTGGATCGGATGGGTGTCGGCCTTCAGTTCCAGCACCGTGCCGCCGGTGTATGCGACCTTGCCGCCAGTGAACTCGGCGTAACGCTGCTCTGCCGCTTGCGCAATGATCTGCTTGCGCTGCGCAAGGCTTTGCGAATGCTTTAGGCCGTCACGGTTGGCGGCGCCCATGTCGTACATGCTGACGGTGGCGATGGCTTTCATGCGTGGGTCGATTTTCGCCGCGCTGATCACGAAGCTGCCGCTACCGCAGATGCCCAACACGCCGATGCGCTCGCGGTCGATGAATGGCCGTGTGCCGAGGTAATCGACGGCCGCGCTGAAGTCTTCGGCATACATGTCCGGCAACACCGCGTTGCGCGGCGCGCCCTCGCTTTCGCCCCAGAACGACAGATCCAGCGATAGGGTGACAAAGCCCTGCTCCGCCAGTTTCTGCGCATACAGATTGGCGCTCTGCTCCTTTACCGCGCCCATCGGATGGCCAACGATTATCGCCGCGCTGCGCGCTTCCGGGTCGAGCCCTTTGGGGACAAAGAGATTGCCGACCACGGTGAGTTGATATTGATTTTTGAAGCTGACCTTCTGCACGGTCACCTTGTCGCTTTTGAAGAAATTGTCGGCACCGTGGGACATGTCAGCTCCGAATGCAGTAAATGAACTCAGGAGAAACCCGAGCAGTATGAACAGTCGTTTCATGGGGGCGTCCTTGATCGAGAAACCAGGCGAGGCCGGGATGGAGGTATTGTTGCGCAAGCGCGAGGCTTTGATTAGCTAATGAGTGCTTAATGCGGTTATAAACACTGCTAATCAATAAACCCGAGCGTCACGCCATGGCTAAACCCAACTTCAATGACCTGCTCGCCTTCGTCACCGTGGCCCGCACCGGCAGTTTCACCCGCGCGGCGGTGCAATTGGGCGTGACGCAATCGGCGGTGAGCCAGGTAGTCTCGGCGCTGGAAGCGCGTCTGAAAATTCGCCTGCTGACCCGCACCACACGCAGCGTGTCACTGACGGCGGCCGGCGAACGCTTGCTGCACACCGTGGGCCATCGTTTCGATGAGATCGAAGCCGAGCTGGACGCGCTGACCGAGTTGCGCGACAAGCCTGCCGGTACGGTGCGCATCACCTGCGGCGACAACATCATCAAGACCACTCTGCTGCCCAAGCTGACGCCACTATTGCTGCAATACCCGGACATCAAGCTCGAGTTCGATATCAACTACGGTTTCCGCGACATCGTTGCCGATCGCTTCGATGCCGGCGTGCGTTTCAGCGATACCGTCGCCCAGGACATGATCGCCGTACCGATCGGCCCGCCGCTGCGCATGGCCGTCGTCGCCTCGCCCGACTACTTTGCCCGGCACCCCGCCCCGCAACATCCGCGCGATCTGGCGGCGCACCGCTGCATCGACATTCGATTTCCGACCTACGACGGTGTCGATGCCTGGGAATTCGAGCGTCAGGGCAAAAAGCTGAAAGTGCGGGTCGACGGCCAACTGGTGTTCAACTCCACCGTGCACATCACCGACGCGGCCGTGAACGGATTGGGAATTGCCTACCTGCCTGAAGACGAGTTCGGTGCGCATCTGGCCGAAGGGCGTTTGGTCAGAGTGCTGGAAGACTGGTGCGAACCGTTCGGCGGCTTCCACCTCTACTACCCCAGCCGCCGCCAACCGTCGCCGGCGTTTTCTCTGGTGGTGGATGCGTTGCGCGTGGTGAGAGATCCAGCCCCGTTGTAGGAGCGAGCCTGCTCGCGATAACGTCGGCACATCCAACAGAGTAAGTGCCAGATCCAGCGCTTTCGCGAGCAGGCTCGCTCCCACAGGGATTTGCGTCAGACCCCGGAAATCAATCGATTCACGAATCAATTGTGGGAGCGAGCC
>NZ_RAZO01000162.1:44226-56844 GCF_004307535.1 Pseudomonas sp. Sample_9 | reverse complement strand
CGGGACGGTTCGGAGGGTCAATGAGGCGTGTAGGAGATTTCGACGGGTGACAGGGTTTTGTATAGCTTTGGAGAGAGAATGATCACCAAAGCACACTTCATGGATGCCGAGCACCAACGGGCCCACATCACCCTTTTCCATACGCCAAAAACCACAAACCCCCGACTTTCTCTAGGAAAATCAGGGGTTTGCGTTTTCAAAATGTGGCGGTGAAGGAGAGATTCGAACTCTCGATACAGTTTCCTGTATACACACTTTCCAGGCGTGCTCCTTAAGCCACTCGGACACTTCACCGTATCTCTGCAGACATGTTCTGTCTGTCGAGGCGCGCTAATGTAGTCGAAAGCTTTTCCGATGGCAAACTTTTTTTCAGAATTTTCATGCGCTTAAGAGAGCACGCTTCATTCTGCCAAAGCGGGCGATGGCAAACCCGCCAATCTCGGGTAAGCCGTGCGCTTCCTTTTATAGCAGGCAAAACGCGCGCGACGCTGGCCGAAGCGCAAAACGGTGACTGGCAGGTCAGTCACGGCGCTTTACCTGGCCTGCGGCGGTGGGTAACGTCTGCCCATCTTTCTAATAAGGAATAGCGTCATGAGCGAGTTGATTGCCTACCACCTCGAAGACGGTATCGCGACCCTGACCCTGAACAATGGCAAGGTCAACGCGATTTCTCCGGATGTGATTGCGGCGTTTAACGCGGCGCTGGATCAGGCGGTGGCGGATCGCGCCGTGGTGATCATTACCGGGCAGCCGGGGATCCTCTCGGGCGGGTATGACCTGAAGGTGATGACCGCCGGCCCGAAAGAAGCCGTTGCGCTGGTGACGGCCGGTTCGACCCTGGCCCGCCGCCTGCTCTCTCACCCGTTCCCGGTGATCGTTGCTTGCCCGGGGCACGCCGTGGCCAAGGGTGCTTTCCTGCTGTTGTCCGCCGATTACCGCATCGGTGTCGACGGCCCGTTCAGCATCGGCCTGAACGAAGTGCAGATCGGCATGACCATGCACCACGCCGGTATCGAGCTGGCGCGTGATCGCTTGCGGCGTTCGGCTTTCCATCGCTCGGTGATCAATGGCGAGATGTTCGATCCGCAAAGTGCCGTTGATGCAGGCTTCCTCGACAAAGTCGTCACAGCCGAAGAATTGCAAGGCGCTGCCCTGGCTGCCGCGCGGCAGTTGAAGAAGATCAACATGCTCGCGCACAAGAACACCAAGCTGAAAGTGCGCAAGCAACTGCTGGAAACTCTTGACGACGCCATCCTGCAGGACCAGCAACATCTGGGCTGACTCGTCCAGGATCTGCCGATAAGTGAATAGCCCGACCCTCGTGTCGGGCTTTTTCTTACGTCACACGTCGAAGATTCGCGGAAAGCTCTAGGACGCGCCTGACAGGCAATACTGAAACATGCGCTTAAACATCGGCCATCTCCGGACTCTATAGCGGCAATTGCCGAAAACAGTGCACATCCGTACACTGCGCCACCTTTTGTCCCGGTGGGCCTGCAAAAATGCTGTTTGTGTTTCGTATGTTGTTGATGGGCCTGCACTTTATTCTGGCCGGCGTGCTCGGCGTGATCCTTGGACTGTGCCGCCCGTTCAACCCGGACAACAGCCGACTCTGCGCCCGTCTCTACGCTTTGCCGGCGATGTGTATCTTGCGTTTGCGGGTCAGGTCCGAGGTCAACGGCTTGATGAACAAGCCCGACAGTTGCGTGATCATTGCCAACCATCAGTCCAACTACGATCTGTTCGTGTTCGGCAATGTCGTCCCCCGCCGCACCGTGTGTATCGGCAAGAAAAGCCTGAAGTGGGTGCCGTTGTTCGGCCAGTTGTTCTGGCTGGCCGGCAATGTGTTGATCGACCGTGGCAATGCGCACAAGGCGCGGCAGTCGATGCTGACGACCACCCACACCTTGCAGAATGAAGACACCTCGATCTGGGTGTTTCCGGAAGGCACCCGCAACCTCGGTGAAGATTTGCTGCCGTTCAAGAAAGGCGCGTTCCAGATGGCAATTGCCGCCGGCGTGCCGATCGTTCCGGTGTGCGTGAGCAGCTATATAAAACACATGCGCCTGAATCGCTGGCGCAGCGGCAACGTTCTCATACGTTCCTTGCCGGCGATTCCTACAGTCGGATTGACCATGGACGACATGCCCATGCTGATCGAGCGATGCCGCGAGCAGATGCGCGAGTGCATCGAATCGATGGATCGGCAACTGCAAGCCGCGTGAAACAAGACCCGCCCTGTGCGGGTTTTCTTTTGCCGGGTGAACTGTAGAAGTTTCACTGACTCTCAAGCAGCGACACGGCTAAGCTGAAGCCTTGTTCCCCTGCCATCTGCCAAGAAGAAGTGAATCACCACCATGGGTCGAGTTGTTGCTGCTGCGGTGTACAGCGAGGGTAAGAAAGTCACCAATATTGCGCTGGACGAAGGTGCTGCGTGGGCGGCCAAACCCGGGCACTTCGTGTGGATCGGTCTTGAAGAGCCGGACGCACAGGAATTATCCAACCTGCAACGTCAGTTCAACTTGCATGAACTGGCCATCGAAGACGCGCTGGAAAAACACAGCCGACCGAAACTGGAAACCTTTGGTGACGCTCTGTTTATCGTCACCTACTCACCGGTTCGCGAAAACGGCGTTTTGCAATTCATCGAAACGCATATCTTCGCCGGCAGGGGTTACATCATCACTGCACGCAACGGCCATTCCGCGTCGTACGCCTATGTGCGGCAACGCTGTGAAGCGCGCCCTTTGTTGCTTGAGCACGGGGAGGATTTCGTCCTGTATGCGCTGCTCGATTTCGTCATCGAGAACTATCAGCCGGTGGGCGAAGCGATCCACGCCGAGATCGATGAGTTGGAGCGCAACGTGCTGTGCAGCGCCCTCAACGAGCGAGACATCCAGAAGCTGCACGGTTTGCGCCGTGATGTGGTGCGCTTGCGTCGATATGCGGCGCCGATGGTGGAAATCGGCGAAGAGCTGCAAAAGCTCAGTTTCCCGTTCATCGACAAGAACATGCGCCCGTACTTTCGCGATGTGCAGATTCATGTAACGCGGCAGATGGAAGACCTCAGTACGTTGGCGGACATTGCCAGCCAGACCATCGAGATCGGCGTGTTGCTCGAGGCATCCCGGCAGAGCGTGGTGCAGCGCAAGTTTGCGGCGTGGGCGGCGATTCTGGCGTTCCCGACGGCGGTGGCGGGGATTTACGGGATGAACTTCCAGAACATGCCGGAATTGACCTGGCATTACGGTTATTTTGCGGTGCTGGGGTTTATTGCGGTGGGGTGTGTGAGTTTGTGGGCGAGTTTCAAGCGGTCCGGGTGGCTGTAGCCGGGACCGCGTTGCCCCGGATATTCGCGAGCAGGCTCGCTCCCACAGGGATTGTGGAAGCAGACCCTTTTAGCGTTGAGCCGCTTCCGGTTTGTGCGCCACGAAGCGCATCATCCACTCCGCAACCGTAGCGCCATGATGCTCCTGCTCTAGGCTCGCGACCCCCTTGCTGTAGATCTGCGAGCCCAGCGCTTCCTGGCGCAGATCGAGCAGCGCGCGCGAATAATCATGAATGAATTCCGGGTGGCCCTGGAAGCACAGCACCTGGTCGTTGATGTGATAAGCCGCGAACGGGCAGAAATCGCTGGACGCGATGACCGTGGCGTTTTCCGGTAGTTCGGTGACCTGATCCTGATGACTGATCAGCAGTGTCAGCTCTTCGCGCACCGGGCTCATCCACGGCGCCTTGGCTGCCAGCTGATAGCTGTGAGTGCCGACGCCCCAGCCTTGGGAAGCACGCTCGCTTTTGCCACCAAGCAGCAGCGCCAGCAATTGATGGCCAAAGCACACGCCGAGCAATTTGTCGCCGCGTTCGTAGCGATTCAGAAGGTAGGTCTTGAGGGTCTGGATCCACGGATCCGTGCCGAACGAATCGGCCTTGCTGCCAGTGACCAGGTACGCATCGAAAGTCTCGTCGTCACTTGGGTAATCCCCCTTCACCACGTTATAGACAGTGAACTCAGCGGCAATCGGTTGCTGCGAGAACAGGCGCTGGAACATCTGCCCATAACCCTGATATTGATCAATCAATTCGGGCCGCAGGATGTCGGTTTCGAGAATGCAGATGCGCAGCGACATAAAAAATACCTGACACGTGATGGGAATAATGAACACCCCAGAGCCTGCCTTGAAACACGTGGCCAAGGCAAGCCCCGAAATGCTCTCTCGCCCTAAAACATTTCACCTTTCGCCGCTTTGTCCAGTAGCAGCGCTGGTGGGGTAAAGCGCTCGCCGTATTGCTCGGCCAGATACTGCGCGCGGGCGACGAAGTCCTTCAGGCCATACTGGTTGATGAACTGCAGCGCCCCGCCGGTCCACGCGGCGAAACCGATGCCGAAGATCGAGCCGACGTTGGCATCCGCCGTCGAGGTCAGCACGCCCTCCTCCACACAGCGCACGGTTTCGATGGCCTGCACAAACAACAGCCGATCACGCACATCCTTCGCAGAGATCTGTCCGTCGGCCTTCTCGAAGCGCGCTTTCAGCTCCGGCCACAAATGCTTCTGCGAGCCCGCTGGATACTCATAAAAACCGCCTCCGGCAGCTTTACCCGGTCGCTTGAATTCATTGAGCATCAAGTCAATCACGGCAAAGGCCGGGTGCTCAATCAGCGGTTTCCCTTCAGCCTGTAGGTCCTTGGCCGTCTGTTGACGGATATGGCTCATCAGGCTGAGGGAAACTTCGTCGGAGATTGCCAGAGGCCCGACCGGCATCCCGGCCTTGCGCGCTTCGGTCTCGATCATCGGCGCACTGACGCCCTCGCCAAGCATGGCAATGCCCTCGTTGGTGAACGTGCCGAACACCCGCGAGGTAAAGAAGCCGCGACTGTCGTTGACCACGATCGGGGTTTTCTTGATTTGCAGAACGAAATCGAAACCGCGAGCGAGAGTTTCGGCGCTGGTCTGCGCACCTTTGATGATTTCCACCAGCGGCATTTTTTCTACCGGACTGAAGAAATGCAGGCCGATGAATTTACTTTGATCGGCCACCGCCGTCGCCAGACCGGTGATCGGCAGGGTCGATGTGTTGGAGGCGATGACAGCGTCGCCACCCACCACCTGTTGCGCGGCGGCAGATACCTTGGCCTTGAGTTGGCGATCCTCGAACACCGCTTCGATGATCAGATCGCAACCGGCCAGATCGCCATCGCTTTCGCTCGCAACGATGCGCGCCAGCACCGCCTCGCGCTGTTCGACAGTCAGCTGGCCACGGGCAACTTTTTTATCCAGCAGCGCCGCGGAATGCGCCTTACCTTTCTCGGCAGCAGCGAGATTGATGTCCTTGAGGACGACTTCGATACCGGCCGAAGCGCTGACAAACGCGATGCCCGCGCCCATCATTCCGGCGCCGAGCACACCGACTTTCCGGGTTTTATAGGGCGCAAAACCTTGCGGCCTGGAACCGCCGGCGTTGATCTCGTTCAACTGGAACCAGAACGTACCGATCAGGTTTTTTGAGATTTGCCCGGTCGTCAGCTCAGTGAAGTAGCGGGTTTCGATCAGGTGCGCGGTGTCGAAATCGACCTGAGCGCCCTCCACCGCCGCGCACAGAATCTTCTCCGGCGCCGGCAGAGTGCCTTGGGTTTTCGCGCGCAGGATCGACGGCGCAATCGCCAGCATCTGCGCCACTTTCGGGTCCGATGGCATGCCGCCAGGAATCTGGTAACCCTTGACGTCCCAGCGCTGCACTGGCGCCGGATTGGCGAGAATCCAGGCGCGCGCCTTGGCCAGCAGCTCATCGCGATCCGCTGCCAGGTCATCAATCAGCCCGGCCTGCAACGCCTGTTGCGGGCGCACCTTCTTGCCTTCAAGCAAGTACGGCAGCGCTTTTTCGATGCCGAGCATGCGTACCATGCGCACCACCCCTCCACCGCCCGGCAGCAGGCCCAGGGTCACTTCCGGCAGACCGAGTTGCACCGAGGCGTCATCAACAGCAATGCGGTGGTGACAGGCCAGGCAGATTTCCCAGCCGCCGCCCAGCGCAGTGCCGTTGATCGCCGCGACCACCGGTTTGCCGAGTGTTTCCAGGCTGCGCAATTGCGCCTTGAGGGTCAGCACCATGTCGTAGAAGGCTTTGGCTTCGGGTTTGCCGACCTTGATCAGTTCATTGAGGTCGCCGCCGGCAAAAAAGGTTTTCTTCGCCGAAGTGATGATGACTCCGGCGATGCTGTCTTTCTCGGTCAGCAAACGAGCAACGCAAGCGGCCATGGCCTCGCGGTACACGGCGTTCATGGTGTTGGCGCTCTGGCCCGGCATGTCCATGGTCAGCACGACGATACCGTCCTGGCCTTTTTCGTAACGAATGGCTTCGCTCATAACAGGGTTCCTTGAAGTCGTGGCTCAGAGGCGTTCGATGATGGTGGCAATGCCCATGCCGCCGCCGACACACAGCGTCGCCAGGCCGTAGCGCAGGTTGCGCGCCTCCAGTTCATCAAGCAGGGTGCCGAGGATCGCGCAACCCGTGGCGCCCAGCGGGTGGCCCATGGCGATCGAGCCGCCGTTGACGTTGACCTTGCCGGGATCGACGGCCATGTCCTTGATGAATTTCAACACCACCGAAGCAAACGCTTCGTTGACCTCGAACAGGTCGATGTCCTCCACCCGCAGTCCGGCCTTGGCCAGCGCTTTGCGAGTCGCCGGCGCCGGGCCGGTGAGCATGATGGTCGGGTCGGTACTGGTGACGGCCGTGGCAACGATGCGCGCACGAGGCTGCAGCCCCAGCGCGCGGCCCTTGGCTTCGGAGCCGATGAGCATCAGCGCCGCACCGTCGACAATTCCGGAACTGTTGCCCGGCGTGTGCACATGGTTGATCCGCTCGACATGGCTGTAGACCCGCAACGCCGTGGCGTCGAAGCCCATCTGCCCGATCATTTCGAAACTCGGCTTGAGCTTGCCCAGGCCTTCGAGGGTGGATTCGGCGCGGATGAACTCATCGTGGTCAAGCAGGATGATGCCGTTCTGATCCTGCACCGGCACCAGCGACTTGTTGAACGAGCCGTCGGACCGTGCTCGCGCGGCTTTTTGCTGGGAGTGCAGTGCGTAGGCATCGACATCCTGCCGGCTGAAGCCTTCGAGGGTGGCGATCAGATCGGCGCCGACCCCTTGCGGGGTGAAATGGCTGTGCAGGTTGGTCTGCGGGTCCAGCGCCCAGGCGCCGCCATCGCTGCCCATTGGCACCCGCGACATCGACTCGACGCCGCCAACCACCACCAGATTCTCGAAGCCCGAGCGCACTTTCATCGCGCCGAGATTGACGGCTTCCAGACCCGAAGCGCAAAAGCGGTTGATTTGCACACCGGCGACGCTGACGTCCCAGTCGGCCACTTGCACCGCCGTCTTGGCGATGTCCGAGCCTTGATCGCCGATCGGCGTGACGCAGCCGAGGACGACATCATCGACCTGACTGGTGTCCAGCGCGGTGCGCGCCTGTAACGCAGTCAACAAACCAGCCACCAAATTGACCGGTTTGACACTGTGCAGCGCACCGTCGGCCTTGCCTTTGCCACGCGGAGTGCGCAACGCATCGAAAATCAAAGCTTCAGTCATGACGTCCTCGAACCTGATTTTATTGTCACTGCACTTTCGCCCTGCGCAGAGTCGCAAGCAATGACCACATTGCTCAAAGCGCTTGACGCACACGCTCAGACGGACGGTCATATGACATCAGGTGAACCGGTTCAGGTCGTCGAGTTGTCTAGCCAGCGGGCGGCAAAGAAGCTGGCAATACGCCTCATGTCCTTTTAAAAGCACTTTTGAAGATCACCATATGAAATGGATCTAAGCGATGGCTGACGTGGGCTCTAAGGTGAAGATGTACGCCATCGTCGTCGGGTTTTGCCGAGACGGGCGTCCTTTAACAGGAAGTGCACCGCGTGCCGTCAGGGATATGCAGTCAGGCATGCATCAGGAAATAACAATAAAGGCGGTCAAGCCATGTTCAAACAACCGAAAGTACGTCAAGCAGGACTCATTCTTTTCGCCACGACGCTGTTGTTGATCTTGCCGAATCTGACCAAGGTCATCGGCTGATTCAAACGTCGCGTGCTGTATATCGCCACTGAAAATGTGACTGGCCCGCTACCCGGGCCAGCGTGGTTGTGCCAACCTTTGCGCACTTCCACGACATGGACGGCGATCATTTGAAAACGCTCATTGCGCTCGGTGCCTTGCTACTGAGCTTGCCCTTGTCTGCCGCACAACTGGATCTGCAGTTGGGCGCAAACAGCCGCACCTGGCAGACCGGAGAGCTGCTCAAGCATCCTCAACTGCAAACGCTCACGATCAACAATGATGTTTCCTACAAGAAGGACATGACCTATCAAGCTGTGCCTCTGGCCGCGTTGCTGAAGGGGGTCAAGCCGGAGGATCACTTGCAGGCGGTGGCGCTGGATGGCTTTGCCGCAGAGTTGGCCGCTGCGCCCTTGCTGAACAAGGACGGCGCACGCGCATGGCTGGCGATCGAGGATCCGGCGCAGCCGTGGCCTCCGTTATCCGCCGGCAAACACAGCGCCGGGCCGTTCTATCTGGTCTGGACCGATCCGCAGGCCGGCAATATCAGCCCCGAACAGTGGCCGTTCGAAGTCGCCAGCATCAAGTTGATGGCGCCAGTGGCCCAACGCTTTCCTGCCCTGCTGCCCGATCCTGCCTTGAAGGCCGATGATCCGGTGAACAAGGGTTTTGCCCTGTTTCAGAAAAACTGCCTGGCCTGTCACCGGTTGAATGGTGCCGGAGACGCGCAGTTCGGTCCGGATCTGAATATTCCGTATAGCCCGACCGAGTATTTCGCCGCGGATTTCTTGAAGCGCTACATCCGCGATCCGCAGAGTTTGCGTCAGTGGCCGCAGGCGAAGATGCCGGGGTTTTCGGAAGAGGTGTTGCCGGATGGGGATCTTGAAATGCTGGTGGGGTATCTCAAGCATATGGCCGGACGCAAAGCTAAACCCTGATCAGCAGAAAACTTTGTAGGAGCTGTCGAGTGCAACGAGGCTGCGATCTTTTGATCCTGCTTTTTACAGAAAGATCAAAAGATCGCAGCGTGCCGCAGCTCCTACAAGGCCCCGCAATTACTGTTGCTGCACGGAAATAACCGGCGTCGGCGAGACGAACACCTTCGCATGCATCTGCTCGCAACCGCCGCCCCGGCGCATGCCGCGGACCGGGCAGGCATCGAGATAATCCAGGCCGACCGCCAGCTTCAGGTGTCGCTCCGGGCGCGCCAGTTGGTTGGTCACGTCGAAGCTGTACCACGCGTCGTCCAGCCACGCTTCTGCCCAGGCATGACTGGCCAGATGCTCGCAATCTTCGCTGTACAGATAACCCGACACGTAACGCGACGGCACACCGAGACTGCGCGCGCAGGCGAGAAACGCATGGGTATGATCCTGACAAACCCCGGCGCGACCGGCGAAAGCTTCGGCGGCGCTGGTGTCGACTTCGGTGGAGCCCGGCGTGTAGGTCATGTGCTGATTCAGACCGTGCATCAAGTCGATCAGCGCGGTGCGATCACGCCGTTGCTTGCAGTTCTTCGCGGCAAACTCGCGCAAGGCTTCGTCGGCTTCGGTCAGGCGCGTGAAGCGCAGGAACGGCAGCGCCGACTGGCTCTCATGTTCGGCCTCGCGCAATTCGTCAATATCGACCTGACCACGGGCGCCGATGATGATCGCTTCGTGCGGTTCGTCCATGGTCAGCACATGCAGGATGTTGCCGAACGGATCGAGCTGCGCACGCACCGGACGCGGCAGGTCGAGCTGCCAACTGAGCACATGCTGACGCTCGCTGTCGTGAGGTGTCAGGCGCAGGTACTGGATGCTCGCGCGCACCTGATCTTCGTAGTGATAGGTGGTCTCGTGGCTTATGGAAAGTCTCATGCAGCCTCCAGATAGGAACTGTGAATGGCGTTGCCCAATTGGCGCACCAGTGGGATGAATTCCGTCAGCCAGGCGTGCAGGCCTTCTTCGAGGATTTCGTTGATGCCGGTGTAACGCAGGCGCGCGTCCATTTCCGCCGCCAGGCGTTGTGCCGGTCGGCCGTTGGCGCCGGGCAGTTGCGCGAGGATCTGGTCGATCTCTTCGGTACAGGCACGCAGCGAACGCGGCACATCGGCGCGTAACAGCAGCAGTTCGGCGACATGCCGGGCGCCGGGCGCGTCGCGGTAGATTTCGGTGTAGGCCTCGAATGAGGACAAGGCGCGCAGCAGCGCACTCCATTGGTAATAGGCGTGCGCCGTGCCGTCGCTGACTGCTTCGGCCTGATCGCCGGCCATTTCGTAACGGGCATCGAGCAGGCGCAGCGTGTTGTCCGCGCGCTCGATAAACGTGCCCAGGCGAATAAAGCGAAACGCGTCGTTGCGCATGATCGTGCCGTATGAGGCGCCACGAAACAGGTGCGAACGCTCCTTGATCCATTCGCAGAAACGACTCATGCCATAGCGGCTCAGGCCCTGTTCGGCGATGCCGCGAATTTCCAGCCAGGTCGCGTTGATGTTTTCCCACATGTCCGCAGTGATTCGCCCGCGTACCGCATGGGCACTGGCCCGCGCTGCACCAAGGCAGCTGTAGATACTGGCCGGGTTGGCGGCATCCAGTGCGAAGAAATGCAGCAGGCGCTCTGCGTGCAGGTCGCCGTGGCGTTCAAGGTAATCGTCCAGGGTGCCGGTGATCAGCAACGGCATGGCGAGTTCGTGCAGACCGTCGCCGCGACCGTCCTGCGGCATCAGCGACAGCGAATAACTGATGTCGAGCATCCGCGCGAGATTCTCTGCACGCTCCAGGTAACGCGACATCCAGTACAGATCCGAGGCAGTTCTACTTAACATGGCAAGCTTCCTTCAATCCTCGACTACCCAGGTGTCCTTGGTGCCGCCGCCCTGAGAGGAATTCACCACCAGGGAGCCTTCACGCAACGCGACTCGGGTCAAACCACCGGGCACGACCCGGGTTTCGCGACCGGACAACACAAACGGACGCAAATCGATATGGCGCGGTGCAATGCCGTTTTCGACAAAGGTCGGACAGGTCGACAGCGACAGCGTCGGCTGCGCGATGTAGGCATGGGGTTTGGCTTTGATGCGCTCACGAAAGGCATCGATTTCCGCTGTCGTCGCGGCCGGCCCGACCAGCATCCCGTAACCGCCGGAGCCCTGGGTTTCCTTGACGACCAGTTCCGGAAGATTGGCCAGCACATGAGACAGCTCGGACGGGTTGCGGCACTGCCAGGTCGGTACGTTTTTCAGAATCGGTTCTTCGTCGAGGTAGAAGCGGATCATGTCGGTGACAAACGGATACACCGATTTATCGTCCGCCACTCCGGTGCCGATTGCGTTGGCCAGCACCACATTGCCGGAGCGATAGGACGACAGCAGCCCCGGCACGCCGAGCATCGAGTCCGGGTTGAACGCCAGCGGATCGAGGAATGCGTCGTCGAGGCGACGGTAGATCACGTCGACCGCTTTCGGGCCATCGGTGGTGCGCATGAATACCTTGTCGTCACGCACGAACAGATCCGCGCCTTCCACCAGTTCAACGCCCATCTCCCGCGCCAGAAACGCATGTTCGAAGAACGCGCTGTTAAAGCGCCCCGGCGTAAGTACCACCACGCTGGGATTGTCGATGGGGCTGGAGCTTTTCAGGGTGTCGAGCAGCAGATTGGGGTAGTGATCGATCGGAGCGATGCGCTGGGCGGAGAACAGTTCGGGAAACAGGCGCATCATCATCTTGCGGTCTTCGAGCATGTAGCTGACGCCGCTGGGTGTGCGCAGGTTGTCTTCGAGGACGTAGTAAGTGCCATCGCCATCGCGCACCAGATCAACGCCGGAGATATGCGAGTAGATGTCGCGGTGCAGATCCAGACCCTGCATTGCCAACTGGTATTGCTCGTTGGCCAGCACCTGTTCGGCGGGAATGATCCCGGCCTTGATGATGCGCTGCTCGTGGTAGAGGTCGGCGAGGAACATGTTCAACGCCTTGACCCGCTGGATGCAGCCGCGCTCGACAATCCGCCATTCACTGGCGGGGATGCTGCGGGGAATGGTGTCGAACGGAATCAGGCGCTCGGTGCCCTGCTCGTCGCCATAGAGCGTGAAGGTGATCCCGGCACGGTGGAACAGCAGATCGGCCTCGCGGCGGCGCTGCGCGAGCAGCTCGTCGGGCGTCTCGGCCAGCCAGCGGGCAAATTCCCGGTAATGCGGGCGGACCAGGCCGCCGGCATCGTACATCTCGTCAAAATAGGTGCGGATCATGCCGTACTCCTTGTCACTCCGGACATACAGGCCTTCGCAAGGCCCGTGCCATCGGCATAAACGCTTTGATTTCAATCGGTTGTAGATCCACGCCGAAGGCTGCGCACCATTCCTGTGCGGCAAATGCCCCGGCCCGATTGCCCCCGCTTCATTGCGACGCACTGCATCGCCTATCACCAGCATAGTCAGAGTTGATTTCACTGCCCGGCCACGACTGCGGATAATCCGCGCATTCGCTGCAAAACTTCCCAGGCCAGCCGCCGCGAAGTAGACAGCTCAACTGATCTGAACTGCCTTGGCAGCCCCGTCCCGACAGGACTTTATTGCATACCCG
>NZ_RAZO01000162.1:41078-44138 GCF_004307535.1 Pseudomonas sp. Sample_9 | reverse complement strand
AAACGACAACGGCCGACCCGAAGGTCAGCCGTTGCCCGACAAACAATGCGCAATATCAATTCAACCGGTAACGATTGCGCACCTCCTGCTTCACGCCCCAACCCTCGATAATGCCGCCCAGCGGTTCGACCACGGCTGAAAAGCCTTGCTCGAAATCGCCGATGTCGTCATAGGTTGCGTACATCACTTTGCTCAATTCCAGCGACCAGGCGCCGTCGTCGCGCGCACTGACCTGGGCATTGATGGATTCACCGCGAAATTTGCCTGCTGCCCTGCGCGCCCGCTCCTCGTCCGGGAAAATCGCGTAGAACTCGATGGGATGGAACCGGGAAAAATCGAAACCGCCTTCTTTCATGCGGCGCAGAACGTTGCTGCTGATGTCTTCTTGATAGGCTGTGCTCATGAATCGTCCCCCTCGATTGATGGATAGACTTTCCGTATTCCCGCCCCGGGCCTTTTGGCCTAAGTACTACGGCAACGTGGTTGCGCGCGGGAAACAAGCATGTAGCTGACAAGACCAGACCTTAGCGATCCATTCGCTGATCTCGCTTGCAGAGTAGCCCCAAGAGAGCGCCGCTGCCAAGGCCTGGTTTACGAGATGACAGGAAGTGTTCAGACAGGGGTGATGCTGCGGATTTCGATGCCGTTCTGGGTCTTGAGGTTTTTCACCTCGGCATCGGTGGTGCGCCCTTGCAGGTCGTTGAGATCCAGCTGGGCGGCAACCGGAAGAAGCCGCTCCTTGATCAGCCGAGCGGCTTCATCATCGGACGGGCATTCCTCACGTTCGAAGACTTCATCAATAATTACGCCGTGATCATCCACGAAAGTGACTTTCCACTTTTGCATCAGTGCCTCCTCGATCAACCCGTAGATGGGCTTACCTCTATCTCGACTTTTTTCCGCGATAGTTGGTTCAAAAGGATTACAGCCGACAACGGTGAAAATAACCATCCGATCGATAGGGCGGACTCTGTGGCGAGGGGATTTATCCACGTCCGGCTGCGCAGCAGTCGTAAGACCGTCCATTGCGGTTTAACGGAGACACCGCGCAGGCCGGTTCAGGGATGCTGCGCATCCCAACCGGTAAATCCCCTCGCCACAAAAGCTTCCTTGCAGAGCGACGTCAGCGTGATCAGTCGTTGCTCGGCTTGTTGACCGCTTGCAGCACGTATTGCGGCAAGGCAAACGCGCCGATGTGGATTTCCGGATTGTAGTAACGGGTGACGATACCGCTGCCGATGAAGCGCTGTTGCAGGGTTTCACGGCTGAGCTTGCGGTACGCCGGGTTGGTCGAGCCCCAGGCGAAGGTCATCGAACCGCCGATGTAGGTCGGCACGGCGGCCTGATAGAAATGCCAGTCCGGGAATAGGCTGCGCAGGCGACCGGCGGTGGTTTTGACTTCGTCGATCTGCATGAACGGCGTGCCGTTCTGAGTGACGAGAATGCCGCCTTCGTTCAGGCAGCGGTGGCATGCCTGGTAGAAGTTCTCGGAGAACAGCACTTCGCCCGGGCCGATCGGGTCAGTGGAGTCGGAGATGATCACGTCGAATTTTTCAGTGGTGGTGGCGACGAAACGCATGCCGTCATCGATCACCAGGTTCAGGCGCGGATCATCGTAGGCTCCGGCGGAATGGTTCGGCAGGAATTCCTTGCACATGTCGACCACGGTGCCGTCGATTTCAACCATGGTGATGTGCTCGACGCCGGCGTGTTTGGTCACTTCGCGCAGCATGCCGCCGTCACCACCGCCGATGATCAGCACGCGCTTGGCAGTGCCGTGGGCAAGGATCGGCACGTGGGTGAGCATCTCGTGGTAGATGAATTCGTCGGCTTCGGTGGTCTGGATCACGCCGTCCAGCGCCATCACCCGGCCCATGCGCGGGTTCTGGAAGATCACCAGATGCTGGTGTTCGGTGCGCACTTCGTGCAGCAGTTTTTCCATGCGAAAACGCTGGCCGTAGCCTTCGTAGAGGGTTTCCAGGTACTCGCTGGTCTTGGTGACGGTCATGGTCAAGTGCTCCGATAAATGCGCGGGCGCCATCGTGGGGACGATTGCCCGGGAAAGGCGCGCATTCTACGTTGCCGAAGATGACAGGTCGAACCTCCGGTTGTTTTTTACCAGCGCAAATTACTGTGGGAGCGAGCCTGCTCGCGAAAGCGCAGCATCAGTTGCCGGTGATGGCGACTGACACAACGTCTTCGCGAGCAGGCTCGCTCCCACAGGGATGACCGTGTGATCGAAAATCAGCTCAGATCCGGACGTTGCCCCGTGGCCCGGCAATCGCCCAGATGATCAGGCCCAGCACTGGCAGGAGGATGATCAGCAACACCCAGACGATTTTCATTCCAGTGGAGGCGCCGCTTTTCAGCACGTTGATGATGGCCCAGATGTCGAGGGCAAGGATGATCAGGCCAATCAGACCGTTGAACGTGGAACCCATGGTGTCGCTCCAGAATAGTGGCATGCACTTTTAGGATAGACGGTCGCGCGCAGGGTTCCCTTTTATTGCGTTCAGACGTGAACGGCGACCTTCAAGGCTTCCAGCGCTGGCGCAGCGGCGATGCCAATCTCGGCGCATAACTCCAGCACGCGGGGCACATCGTTGCCGTAGACCAGGACCATTTGCAGTTCATCGTCGAGCAACTGGCTGAAGTTGACCAATGTATAACCGCCGTTTTCCTTGTTCAGGCTGCTCATCTGCACCTGGATGCGGTTGAGTGCGGTCAGTGCTTCGGTCTTGGCCAGTTGCTTGGGCTTGAGATTGAAATCCACGCCAGGACCAAACGAGGCAACGATTTGTGCGAACAGATCGACGTAAGTATCGGCCTGAAACAGCACGGTTTCCGGCAGGCTACCGACCACTACCCACTCACCCAGCGGGATCGGGAAAGTGTCGTCGTAGTTGATGTCCGGATTGGCGGCCAGAAAAGCATCGGCATCGGCGTAGGCCTGAGCGGCTTCGTCAGCCACTTTCAGGATCTCGTCCTCGCCCATGCAGCCGGAGCTGATTTTGCTGATGAGTTCGACGAGTGCGGCTTTCATGAGGGCGGATCCTGTGG
>NZ_RAZO01000162.1:9967-40978 GCF_004307535.1 Pseudomonas sp. Sample_9 | reverse complement strand
CTGATTTTGCTGATGAGTTCGACGAGTGCGGCTTTCATGAGGGCGGATCCTGTGGTGGCAATGGATTTTTCGGGCGCGCAGGATAGCGCAGAAAGGCAAAAGATCGCAGCCTTCGGCAGCTCCTACAGATTCTGCGTTTGACTACGAACAAGCTGCGACCTATCGACGTTTATCAAGCCAACAACTTTTCCAGCTGCGCAGTGGTATCGACTGCGCCCATGGTCCGCGCCGCATCCAGCGCGGTCACGCCGTTAGCGTCCTTGGCTTTCGGGTCAGCGCCCTGGCCAATCAGGTAGTCGACGATTTCAACGCGGTTGAACATCGCCGCCATCATCAGCGCGGTACGGCCGTCGAAGGAAGAACCTTCGATTTCGGCGCCCGCCTCGACCAGCGCCTTGACCACCGCCAGATCGCCCTTGAACGCAGCGCCGGCAATCGGGCTCTGGCCGTTGCCATTGCGCATTTCCGGATCGGCCTTGTGTTTAAGCAGGACCTTCACCGCATCGACATGGCCGTAGTAGCTGGCGAGCATCAACAAGGTGTCGCCCTTGCTGTTTTTCAGGTTCACCGGCAGCCCGGCGGTGACCAGGCGATCAAGCATCTCGGCATCACCGTCGCGCGCCTTGTTGAAAACCTGCTCGGTGAATTCGGCAGCTTCTTCAGGGGTCATCTGGCGGCTTTGGTCGGACATGGGGCACTCCATTTCGGTCTATCGGAAAGCCGACAGTTTCCCGAGCGCGACGGTGGCTGTCACTCGGTTTTTTCCGAGCGTCCCGATAGCCACACTCAATACCGATGTTTGCCTTGTTGAATTTCAGCGAGGATTTGCTCACTGACATGCACATAAGTTTCGCTGGCCGGCAGCCAGGCGAAGATCGGGTCATCGCCCGTGAGCCCGGGGTCAAAGCCTTCCGTTTTCAGGCGAGTCTTCTGGTATTTGAAGGTCCCGGTGGTTTCCATTTTCACTTTCACCCGCAAGAACAACGGCACGGCATAAGCCGGCATGCGTTGCCGGACGAAACTCAGCAGTTCGGCAAAATCCAGCGTGGCCAGGGATTCGGCGGGAGTGATCGCGGCCATCCCCGCACGCCCGTTGGTGTTGGGAATTTCCACACCGTAGGCCACGGCTTCAGCAATCAATGGATGTTGCAGCAACAGGTTTTCGACTTCGGTGGTCGACACGTTTTCACCCTTCCAGCGATAGGTATCGCCGAGGCGATCAACGAACTGCGCATGGCCGAAACCGATATTGCGCAGCAGGTCGCCGGTGTTGAAAAAGCGATCGCCCTTGTTGAACACATCGTGAAGGACGACGCGGGCGGTTTTCTGCGGATCGGTGTAACCGTCCAGCGGTGCCTTGTCGTCGATCCGCGCCAGCAGCAGGCCCTGCTCGCCCTTGCCGACCTTGCGCATGAAACCATCATCGCCGCGCAATGGCTCGCCACTGTCATGGTCGTAAGCGACCAGTTCCCACGCCATCAGCGAAAACCCGACGGTGTTGTCGAAATTGAGGATGTTGGTGAAACCGATGTTGCCGTCGCTCGCCGCGTACAGCTCACAAATGTGCTCGACGGCAAAACGCGTCTTGAACTCGGCCCAGGCACCAGGACGCAAACCATTGCCGATCATCTTGCGTACATCGTGGCGGCTGTCATCGGCGCTGAGCGGTTGCTCGACCAGATAGCGACACAGTTCGCCGACGTAGCCGATGGTGGTCGCGCGATAGCGGCGCACGTCTCCCCAGAACTGGCTGGCGCTGAACTTGCGGCGGATGGCGAAACCCGAGGCGCCGTTGATTGCCGATCCCCAGCACACGCACAGGCCCGTGGCGTGGTACAGCGGCAAGGTGCAGTAAACGACATCATCCGGGCGCATATCGAGGGCGATCATGCCGAAGCTCGCCGAACTGCGCATCCAGCGTCCATGCTTGAAAACACCGGCCTTGGGCAGGCCGGTGGTGCCGGAGGTGTAGATGTAGAAACACGGATCGTCGAAGAAAATTTGCGCGCTGCTCGGCGGGTTATCGCTACTGGCGTCAGCACTGGCGCTGATCAGATTGACGTAGCCCTCAGGCGCGATGCCCGGATGGCTGTGGGTGTCCTGATCGGCGACGAACCAGGTGCGCGGCGCTGCGATCGCAACCTGATCACGCACGCCGGCATAGGCAGCGGTCAGTTCTTCGCCAACCACAATAGCCACCGGCGCAACCAGATTGATGCTGTGAACAAGCGTGTCGCGCATCAACGAGGTATTGAGCAGCGCACTCACCGCGCCGAGCTTGGCCAGCGCCAGGATTGTCACCAGCAATTCCGCACGGTTCTCGATGAACACCGCGACCACATCGCCCTTGCCGATGCCTTGCTCGCTCAGGTAATGCGCAATGCGATTGGCCCACTGGTTGACCTGCGTGTAGGTCAACGCCACGTCGCCCTGCAACAACGCCACACCATCGGGATTGCGCAGCGTCGCCTGCTCGAACGTCCAGCCCAGACCACACGTTTGGGTCGGATCCGTGACATTGGCCACCTTCATGCCTTTGACCACCCGGGGGATGGCTTTGGCGATCATCGGCAGTTTGCGGAGCATCATGCCCCAGGTAATCGTGTCGCTTGGTGCGTGACGCATGAAAGCTCCCCGTTCGATCCTGACGTGCAGACCGCTGTTCTTGTTATCGGGTAATGACTGCGACCGACGCGTTTACGCCGTGGGTCGAGAAGGAAAGTACGTCAGTGCTCGCGAGGCTGTACACGCGGTTTTTGCAATGATTTGTATCCCGTCGCGCCGACGGGGAAGAGCGGATTCTGGTACGGACGTTTGGTTCCGTTGTACGAAGAAAAATCACGCAAAATGCAGGATGCACGATGGCCATTCATGCAGATTGCACGACGCCTGCAAAATGCAATTCCTTCAACTTCTTGATTTTAAAGGGCTTTTTTTCGAATCAATACTGGCACAAACGCTGCAACTACCTCTGCATGCTTGCCATTCAAGTACATACGGAGCTGATGACATGAGCCTGATTCAAGAAAAATTTACATCGCTGTTCTCCAACTACGAAGTCAGCACTGCCCCACGTCCTGACGGTGGCATCCTGCTCACTCTGCGTAGCAGCGACGGCAAAGTCTTCAAACGCGCCCTCTCGTATCAGCAGTTGCACGCCGGTGACCAACTTTCGTGGGCGATCAGCGCGATCCGCCGCGACCTGGCCGAACAAGCCAGCGAGCTGCCGCAAATTGCAATGCTGCAGAGCCAGCAGCGTTTTGCTCTGCCGACGTATCACTCGCTGTAATCTGCTTTAAACAAAAACAGGCCGTGGAGCATGTGCTTCACGGCCTATTTGTTTTATGTCTGTCACATATTTACTGTGGGGTCAGAACGCTTCCGGTTCGATTCCAGTAAAGCTGTCAACCGTCACGTGCCCTGCCAACTCCCCGCCCTCACGCGCCAGGCCACAAGTCTTCATGCCGGCCGACTGGGCAGCGTCGAGCTCTTCGACGATGTCCGACAGGAACAGAATTTCATCGGCTTCAACACTCACCGCCTGCTGAATGTTGCGGTAGGACTGCGCCTCACGCTTCGGCCCTGATGTGGTGTCGAAATAGCCGCTGAACAGCGGTGTCAGATCCCCCGCCTCCGAGCAACCGAAGATCAGTTTCTGCGCCTGGATCGAGCCGGACGAGTAAACAAACAGTTGATAACCGGCCGCATGCCAACGTTGCAGCGCTTCAACAGCATCAGGATAGACATGCCCCTTCAACTGCCCGGCCTGATAGCCCTGCGCCCAGACCATGCCCTGCAATGCCTTGAGCGGCGTGGCTTTGCGGTCTTCGGCGATCCAGCTCAAGAGGATTTCAACAACCCGTTCAACATCGGCCTGCGCCTCGTTGCTGTCACGGCGCACGGCGTCGAGCTGTTCGGCGACATCAGCATGCGAAGCGTTCTGCCGCACAAAGTCCGGCAAATGTTTGGCGGCGTAGGGAAACAGCACGTCGAAGACGAAACTCACCGCGCTGGTGGTGCCTTCGATGTCGGTGAGAATGGCTTTGATCGACACGATTTCAGTCCTCCAGACGCGGGAAGCGGCCGGCGATGTCTTCGCCGGTGAAATTGGCAACCCAGCCTTCCGGGTTGTTGAACAGACGGATCGCCACGAAGTGCGGATGTTCGCCCATGTCGAACCAGTGCTTGGTGCCGGCCGGAACCGAGATCAGGTCGTTCTTCTCACAAAGAACGGCATAGACGTAATCGTCGATGTGCAGGGTAAACAAGCCACGACCGGCGACGAAAAATCGCACTTCGTCTTCGCCGTGACGGTGCTCTTCGAGGAACTTGGCGCGCAGTTCGGCTTTTTGCGGATGGTCGCTGTTGAGGCTGATCACATCGACGGTGATGTAACCGCGCTCGGTCATCAGTTTGTCGATCTGCTCTTTATAAGCGCTGATGACCTCTTCCTGACTGGCGCCGGGCTGGATCTTCGCGCCGGCCTGCCAGCGGTCGAACCGCACGCCCTGCTCGGCCAGCGTCGAGGCGATATCTTCGAAATGGGTCAGCACCTTGTTGGGAATCTCAGGGCTGGAAACGTGATAAACGGACAGGCTGCTCATGGGCAATTCCTCGGTAGCGGCGGCGCCGTCCGGCTCTTCAAGACCGGTCGGGCGCCGCGTGGCATCAGGCAAACGGGCTGTTTCTGGTGAACTCAGCCTTGGCGGTTCATGACGCTGCGGGTTTTCAACTCGCATTCAAACAGGAATTCAAAGGCCTCGATCTGCCGCAGCGCGTCGCTCATCTGCGCGCCCCAGGTGTAGAGACCATGGCCGCGAATCAGATAACCTACGCAATCAGGATGGGCGTCGAGCCAAGGCTGCACCTTGGCGGCGAGGCGCGCAATGTCCTGATCGTTGTCGAAAATCGGCACACGCACCCGCGATTCATGAGTCGAGATGCCGCTGAAGGCTTTCTGCAATTCGTAATCTTCGAACTCGATGAAGTCTTGCGGAGTCAGGCGCGACAGCACCGTGGCATTCACCGAATGGGTGTGCAGCACCGCACCGATCTCCGCGCGCCAACTGTAGAGCTGGGTGTGCAGCAAGGTTTCGGCGGAGGGTTTCTTGCCCGGCTCCAGGCTATTGCCGGACAGATCGGTAGCGAGCACGTCATCCACACCCAACTGGCCCTTGTGCTTGCCCGATACGGTCAACAGCGCTTCGCTCGGCGACAGGCGCGTCGAATAGTTGCTGCTGGTGGCTGGCGACCAGCCACGGCCATATAGAAAACGCCCGGCGTCAACGATCTGCTGGGCGAGCTGTTCACGGCTAAGGCTCATGGCCTGTCCTCTTGCATACATGTGGCAATGATAACGGCAGCGGCAAGCGCTGCGAGACTGGCAATACTAAAGGTCAATGTCGCGCCAAGGGCATTCCAGCTGTAGCCGGAATACAGCGCGCCGAGCGCCCCGCCGGTGCCGGCCAACGCGGCATACAGCGCTTGGCCCTGGCCTTGCTGGCGAGCGCCGAAACTACGTTGCACGAAAGCGATGGCAGCCGCATGAAAGCTGCCGAAAGTCGCTGCGTGCAGCACTTGGGCGAACAACAGCACCCAGAGAAACTCCGCAAACGAACCGAGCAGCACCCAGCGCAACGCCGCCAGCAGAAAACTCGCCAGCAGCACCCGGCGCAGGGAAAAGCGCGCCAGAATGCGACTCATGGCCATGAACATCAGCACTTCCGCCACCACACCGACGGCCCAGAGCATGCCGATGACGCCACGGCTGTAACCGAGGCGTTCAAGGTGCAGAGTCAGAAAGGTGTAATAAGGCCCGTGGCTGACCTGCATCAGCGCGACGCAGGCATAAAACGCCAACACGCCGGGATGGCGCAATTGCCTGAGAAAGCCCTCGCCCGCCGGCCGGTTGCCTTGCGCCGGTTGCGCATTCGGCACCCACAGGCTACTCAGGACAATACCGGCCATGATCAGCACCAGCGCCGCCGGGTAGATGTCCAGACTCAGCCATTCGAACAGCCGCCCCAGCACTACCACGGTAATGATGAAACCGATCGAGCCCCACAGCCGAATCTGGCTGTAGCGCGAGGTCTGCCCCTGCAGATGCGCCAGGGTGATGACTTCGAACTGCGGCAGTACCGCGTGCCAGAAGAACGCATGCAGGGCCATGACCATTGCCAGCCAGGCGTAGGTCTGACTGACGAAGATCAGCGAAAAGGTCAGCAACGTGCACACCGCACCAAAGCGCACGATGGCCAGACGCCTGCCGGTGTAATCGCCGAGCCAGCCCCAGATGTTCGGCGCCACGCAGCGCATCAGCATCGGAATCGCCACCAGCTCGCCGATGCGTGCGGCGCTGAAGCCGAGGTGATCGAAGTACAGCGCCAGAAACGGCGCTGTCGAACCGAGCAAGGCGAAATAGAACAGATAGAAACTGGACAGCCGCCAGTAAGGAAGCGCCGCCACGCCGGTTATGCCGCGACGGCTTTGAGCGCAGCCATCAGAGCTGGCCCAGCACCGGCGTGCTCACGCGCACATCGGCGTTCTGCCCACGGTGGCGCAGCAGGTGATCCATCAGCACGATGGCCATCATCGCTTCGGCGATCGGTGTCGCGCGGATGCCGACGCATGGGTCGTGACGACCCTTGGTGATCACATCGACCGGGTTGCCATTCACGTCGATCGAGCGGCCCGGGGTGGTGATGCTCGAGGTCGGTTTCAATGCCAGATGCGCAACGATTGGCTGGCCGGACGAGATGCCACCGAGGATGCCGCCGGCGTTGTTGCTGAGGAATCCTTCCGGCGTCAGTTCATCGCGATGCTCGGTGCCGCGCTGGGCGACACAGGCGAAACCGGCGCCGATCTCCACGCCTTTGACCGCGTTGATGCTCATCAGCGCGTGGGCCAGTTCGGCGTCGAGGCGATCGAAGATCGGCTCGCCCAGACCCGGCATCACGCCTTCGGCGACCACGGTGATCCTCGCCCCGACCGAGTCCTGATCGCGGCGCAACTGGTCCATGTACGCTTCCAGCTCCGGGACCTTGTCCGGGTCAGGGCTGAAGAAGGCGTTTTCTTCGACCGAATCCCAGGTCTTGAACGGAATTTCGATCGGGCCGAGCTGGCTCATGTAACCGCGAATGACGATGCCCTGACTGGCCAGATACTTCTTGGCGATCGCACCGGCCGCTACGCGCATGGCGGTTTCCCGCGCCGAACTGCGGCCACCGCCGCGATAATCGCGCTCGCCGTATTTGTGGTGATAGGTGTAGTCGGCGTGGGCCGGGCGGAACAGGTCCTTGATCGCCGAGTAGTCCTTGGACTTCTGGTCGGTATTGCGAATCAGCAGGCCGATCGAGCAACCGGTGGTGCGGCCCTCGAACACGCCGGAGAGGATTTCGACTTCATCGGCTTCCTGGCGCTGGGTGGTGTGGCGGCTGGTGCCAGGCTTGCGGCGATCGAGGTCGCGCTGCAGATCTTCCAGGGAAATCTCCAGACCCGGCGGGCAGCCGTCGACAATGGCGACCAACGCCGGACCATGGCTTTCGCCAGCGGTGGTGACAGTGAACAACTTGCCGTAGGTATTGCCGGACATGCAGGACGCTCCGTGAAATCAAACCCGAATTCTTGATGCGCGCCAGTATACGCAGGCTAACCGAGTAGTTCATCCTCGAACCTTAGTGGTGCTGGCGAGTCCAACCGGCACCTTGACCAATGATGGCGTGATGATGCTGCGAGTTCTGATCTTGAGTCTTACCCTCTTTACCGGCTTTGCCCAAGCGACAGTCCTACAGCGCCCGGTCACTCTGGACACCGGCAGCGGCGAACTTTTCGGCTCGCTGTTGCTGCCCAAGTCCGACAGCCCGGTGCCGATTGTTCTGATGATTTCTGGCTCGGGTCCTACAGATCGCGACGGAAACAACCCCGATGGCGGGCGCAATGACAGCCTCAAGCGCTTGGCCTGGGTGCTGGCCAAACACAACATCGCCAGCGTGCGCTACGACAAGCGCGGCGTCGCGGCGAGTCTGGCGGCCGCTCCCGATGAACGTGAGCTGTCAGTCGAGGGCTATGCGGCGGACGCCGTGGCCTGGGGGCAGAAGCTCAAGGCCGATCCGCGTTTCGGCAAACTGATTCTGCTCGGCCACAGCGAAGGCGCGCTGATTGCCAGCCTCGCTGCGCCGAAGCTGGACGCAGCGGCGGTGATCTCGCTGTCCGGCAGCGCGCGGCCGGTCGATGAAGTGATTCGCGAGCAATTGGCGCGCAGCCTGCCGCCACCATTGATGCTGCGCAGCAACGAACTGCTCGACAGCCTCAAGGCTGGCCATACCGATGACAACGTGCCGCAACCGTTGCAGGTGATCTTTCGCCCGAGCGTGCAGCCGTACCTGATTTCGCTGTTCCGTCAGGACCCGGCGCAAGCCTTTGCCCAGCTGAAAATGCCGGCACTGATCGTCCAGGGCAGCAACGACATTCAAGTCGGCACCGAGGACGCGAAGCTGCTCAAGGCAGCGAAACCGGACGCGCAACTGACGGTGATCGAAGGCATGAACCATGTGCTGCGCATCGTTCATAACGATATGAAGCGGCAATTGGCCTCCTACAAGGACCCGAATTTGCCCCTGGCCGCCGAACTGGGCGCCGCCGTCATCGAATTTATTGACGGAATTCGTGCAAGTTAACTGCGTTTACCCTCCAGCCTCACGAAAAACGGCCGATAAGCCTTTGTCGCCAGCGCAACGTCTGGCGGCAAGCAGGGCTTGGACAGGATCTCGCCGTTATGACTGAAACCCAGACTTCAACTGACACCACCGCCGAAAAAGACGCGCCACCAGCGGTCGAACTGCCGTGGGCGGAGGTTCAGGCCGAGCACCACAAGATGCTCCGCCTGGCGCCGCTGCAGACCGACCGCAACACCGGTGGCCGGCCGTTGCGCTTTGTCGAGTTCGGTTACGCCGAGCGCAACAGCAAAGAGCGCAGCCTGATGCGCATGGCGATCAAACTGCCCAACCAGCGTGTGCGCAAAGAACAAAACCATCTCGATGTGTGGGTCGACCATGCGACCAAACGTGTGAGTTTCGGTCCCGACAGTGGCTTGCAGATTGAACCGCTGAATCGTGGTATCGGCCGCTTCATGGCCGCGCAAGGCATCAACTGGGCGAAAAAACGCTGGCCCGGCTACACCGTCGACGGCATCGACCTGAACAACAAGGACGCGCTCAACGAAGACACTCGCTTGCGCCGCGACCATTTCCTGCGCGTGCACGGTTTCGATGTGGCTTACGCCGATGCCCAGCATTTGAAAGGCAGCATCAAGGCTGTGCAGGTCGGTGATCTGCTGGGTGACTGGAACAGCGAAAAGTTGCAGATCGTCGAGATTCTTGAAGCCGCGCAGATGCTGCAGCAGGCCGAACAGAATCTGGCCGAGCAGGAAGTGAAGCTGAAAAAACAGGAAGAGAAAGTCAGCAAGTTCAAGCGTGAAGATGCCGGGTTGCGCTTCACCATTACGTGTCTGGTGGCGTTTGCGGTGTTTCAGGCGGGGTTGTTGATCTGGATTGCTACGCACCGCTGAGGGCTTGAGACCGCGTCGCGGCCATTCGCGAGCAGGCTCGCTCCCACAGGGGAATGCATTCCAATGTGGGAGCGAGCCTGCTCGCGAAGCTTTTAGACGCGGGAAGCGAACAGGGCCTGATGCGCGCGGCACTGCTCGGCTGTCAGCATGAACACGCCATGCCCACCACGCTGGAACTCCAGCCAGGCGAAATCGACTTCCGGGTACAACGCCTCGACGTGCACCTGGCTGTTGCCCACCTCGACAATCAACAAACCTTTCTCGGTCAGGTGATCCGCCGCTTCGGCGAGCATGCGCCGGACCAGATTCAGACCATCATCTCCGCAGGCCAGGCCCAGTTCCGGCTCGTGCTGATATTCGTCCGGCATGTCGGCGAAATCTTCGGCGTCGACGTAGGGCGGGTTCGACACGATCAGGTCGAAACGCTGACCCGGCAAGCCATCGAAACCATCACCCTGCACGGTGTAGACGCGCTCATCGACGCCATGGCGCTCGATGTTCTGGTTGGCCACTTCCAGCGCCTCGAACGACAGGTCCGCGAGCACCACTTCGGCATTCTGGAATTCGTAAGCGCAGGCAATGCCGATGCAGCCGGAACCCGTGCACAGGTCGAGAATTCGCGCCGGTTCGTTGCCGATCCACGGCGCAAAGCGGTTTTCGATCAGCTCACCGATCGGCGAACGCGGGATCAGCACGCGCGGGTCGACGATGAACGACATGCCGCAGAACCACGCTTCACCGAGCAGGTAGGCGGTGGGAACGCGATCTTCGATGCGGCGCTTGAGCAAGCGCTGCAGATTGACCAGTTCGTCATCTTCCAGCGCGCAATCAAGATAGCTGTCGGCGATTTCCCAAGGCAGGTGCAAAGCGCCCAGCACCAACTGGCGCGCCTCGTCCCAGGCGTTGTCGGTGCCGTGGCCGAAAAACAGATCCTCCCCATGGAAGCGGCTGACGGCCCAACGGATGTGGTCGCGCAGGGTACGAAGTCGGGAAGTGATCACGGCGTAGAACTCCAGAAAAAACGACTGGCGATTCTACCAGCCAAAACGCGCGACGACGACGCAGGAAAAACCACGCGGCTCCGGTAGGAGTTTTCTTTTTTTTGCATCAGGCATTGAACGGAACGTGTAACTTGACAAGGCTGCAGGCCAAGAACGACGGCGCCTACGATGGTAGCGATTCACAGAACCGCTCAGCCAGAGGACAATGTCGCAAAAGCCCCACCCCGAGGAGCCCCAGAATGTCCGTTCCAAAAACGATGTTTCAACTCAGCGGCCGCGGTTACGCAGCGGCCACACTGAGCCATGCCACCGTGGTCATCATCGATGCCCAGAAGGAATACCTCAGTGGCCCGCTGGCCCTGAGCGGCATGGACGCGGCCGTCGCGAACATCAAACAAGTGGTTGCCGCAGCCCGTGCCGCCGGTCGGCCGATCGTGCACGTGCGTCATCTCGGCACCGTTGGTGGCCTGTTCGATCCACAGGGCGAACGTGGCGAATTCATCCCCGGTCTCGAACCGCAAGGCGATGAAACCATTATCGGCAAACTGCTGCCGAGCGCGTTCCATGGCACCGAACTGCTCGAGCGCCTGCAGAACCTCGGCTCGCTGGACCTGATCGTTTGCGGTTTCATGAGTCACTCCAGCGTCAGCACCACCGTGCGCGCGGCGAAGAACCTCGGTTTCCGCTGCACCCTGGTCGAAGACGCCTGCGCGACCCGCGATCTGCCTTTCAAGGGCGGCGTGCTCAGCGCCGAACGCGTACAGGAAGCGGAAATGGCGATCATGGCTGACAACTTCGCCACGCTGGCCAAGACTCAGGACTTGATCTGATCCTGCCCTCGTGAGCGGTGCATTGGCGCCGCTCATCCGCTATATCCGCTGATTTGCCGCAAATGCCATAGCCTCAGGAACAACCCGGTCAACTCCCGGTCGAAGGGCCGATACCATTGAGGAAGGTCGGAATGAAGTTATCCGATGGATTTGACGCACGCCGTTTGCGGCCCAAAGGCCAAAGCACCTGGCGTTTTCGATTTGGCGCGGCGATCTCGGCCATTCTGGCGACGTTCGGCGTGCTGCTGGCGATGGCCGGCGCCGCCAGCCTGCTCGGCCGCCCGCCGGCGCTGGGTGACCTGAACGCATCACCGCTGGGCTCGGCCATCATGCTCGCGGTCGGCTTGCTGTTTCTGTACTTCGGCGTTGCCCTGTGGCGCCGCTGCCGCCGTCGCGCACGGCAATCGCGGGAACTGAACATGTCCCCGCATCTGATGAAAAAACACGACTGACCCAACGGCCTGGCTTTTTGCCGGGCCGTTTTCTGTCGACTTGGGTAAACTGGCCGCCCTTCGCGGAGGCTGACATGCAAGACGACGATTTTTCTCTGTTCAAAAGTGCGATCCAGGGCGTCAAGCCGATCAAGCACGACCGCGCCGACACTGGCAAACCCAAGGCTGACCGCGCGCAGATCGCCAAGCTGCGTCAGTCCGCCACCGTGCGCAGCGACACCACCATCATTGATGGCCTCTCCGACCAGTTCGTGATCGACGTCGGCCCGGAAGACGAGCTGATGTGGTCCCGCGACGGCGTGCAGGAAAGCCAGATGCGCAAGCTCAAGGTAGGGCAGATCCCGTTCGAAGGCAGCCTCGACCTGCACGGCATGAGCGTGGAAAAGGCCCGGGAAACCCTTTGGGCCTTTCTCGCCGAAGCGACCAAATTCGAAATCCGCTGTGTGCGCGTGACTCATGGCAAGGCTGTGCGCCTGGATGGCAAGCGGCCGATGATCAAAAGCCACGTCAACACCTGGCTGCGCCAGCATGCGCAAGTGCTCGGCTTCTGCTCCTGCCAGGCCCGCCACGGCGGCGCTGGCGCGGTTTATGTGATGCTGAAACGGACGATGATGGAAGGCCGCGACGAATAAAGCCGTCACACCGAACTTGCAGGGTTGTGTCCGCCACCGTACCCTTGCCCTTTGCGAAAATCCCCACAGGTAGTTTCATGTCCCTGGAACAGAATTACACCGCGATTCTCGGCCAATTGGGCGAGGACGTGTCCCGCGAGGGCCTGCTCGACACGCCAAAGCGTGCCGCCAAAGCCATGCAGTACCTCTGCCGCGGTTATGCACAGACGCTCGAAGAGGTCACCAACGGTGCCCTGTTCAGCTCCGACAACAGCGAAATGGTGCTGGTCAAGGACATCGAGCTGTATTCGTTGTGCGAACACCACCTGCTGCCGTTCATCGGCAAGGCGCATGTCGCCTATATCCCGAGCGGCAAAGTGCTGGGCCTGTCGAAGGTTGCGCGGATCGTCGATATGTACGCCCGCCGCCTGCAGATTCAGGAAAACCTCAGCCGCCAGATCGCCGATGCGGTAATGCAAGTGACCGGCGCGCTGGGCGTGGCCGTGGTGATCGAAGCCAAGCACATGTGCATGATGATGCGCGGTGTCGAAAAACAGAATTCGTCGATGATCACTTCGGTGATGCTCGGGGAATTCCGCGAAAACGCAGCAACCCGTAGCGAATTTCTCAGCCTGATCAAGTAATTCGCAACAGAAAAGAGCCGGCGTTGATCGCCGGTTTTTTTTCGCCCGTGAAAAATCGGGTAAGCTGCGCGCCTTTCTTTATTAGCACCGTGAGGCTTTCAACGTGTTCGTCAAAGCGCTTCGTGTCGGCCTCGGCCAACTGGTTATCTTCATCGACTTCATCACCCGCCCGGGCAAGAAAAAACGCCCCGCCGCCGCTCAGGCTCAGGTAGACGCTGCCGCGAAAGATCTGACGCTGTATCAGTTTCACGCGTGCCCGTTCTGCGTGAAAACCCGCCGTGCACTGCATCGCTTGAATGTGCCAGTGGCTCTGAAAGACGCGAAGAACAACGAGCAGGATCGCCAGACTTTACTGAACCAGGGCGGCAGGATCAAAGTGCCTTGCCTGCGCATTGAAGAAAATGGGCAGACTGTCTGGATGTATGAATCGAAAGCGATTATCGATTATCTGGATAGGCGATTTGCTGCGGTGTGATGTTGGTGCAGCGATAAAAAATATCAACTCGCTTCAAATCCGAATTTAAAATAAACCGGCCCTCGAGCCGGTTTTTTTTTGCAGAAGGTTACTGACATCACGAATTACCGACTTACGGCCCGCCAAACCTTTTATGAGATTTAACTTGCTGTTATAAAAATTCGACACTGTGCCCAACCCAACCGGTGCACAATCAACGGCAATGGATTCGCCAGAGCGAAGTGATGTCAACTCCAGATTTCAGCATGTATGACCACTGCTGCAAGTAATGAGCATGTCGTACTGAAAACCGCGAGCTTGAACATAGCCTTAATATCAAGCCTCAATACAACAAGTTCTTGCCCGCATTAAAGAAAGTGCTATTTCTTTCAGAACACCGCTGCGCAAGTATCAATGAAACCGAACAAGGAAGTTCTAATGTCCACACCCTTTGTAGCCAACAACACCTATGCCGACGACGACACCATGGTGGTATCGTACATCGGCACGCAACCTGTTGAACGTACGGCTACAACAATAGATTTTGAAGCGATAGAGGATGACAAGTCAGGAAAAACGTCTACCTCTTCCGGCCAGCGAAAGCCGGGCCAACTCAAGATGCTCGACGATCTGTACGGCCCGCTCAAGATAGGTTCGTACACCGTAACACGCCGAGCTCTGGACGCCCTGGGAGCGACGATTGATGGCCAGCCGCTTACCGGCCATAACACTCAGTTCCGCATACCCAGGCGATCTTTCACCAACTCTCTGCAGCTCAGTTATGCCGAAATCGAAAAGCGCATGAAGGTCTCGACTTTCGGTGACGATTATCTGCTTCCTTCATTTCTGTTCGAACTCGCCAATCTGCGACCGGCAACTGCCCCGCCGGTCCTCAGAGAGGAGATCGGGACAAGCGTCGAGGACAGCGGATACGCGAAAAAAATGACTCGCCTGTTGAGATCGGCCCAGACCCTGGATATACGCTTGACCTATTCAACCAAGCGCAAGAATCCGAGCTGGCTCATCGTCAAGAACAACTCCATGGTCGGCGCCAGTGTCGGCATTCAGGCGTTCGGCATCTTCATGGGAATCCGTGGGATTCACGACGCCGTGAAGAAG
The DNA here is from genome assembly GCF_004307535.1 of Pseudomonas sp. Sample_9. Taxonomy (NCBI): domain Bacteria; kingdom Pseudomonadati; phylum Pseudomonadota; class Gammaproteobacteria; order Pseudomonadales; family Pseudomonadaceae; genus Pseudomonas; species Pseudomonas sp. Sample_9. The sequence continues at coordinate 26,302 of NZ_RAZO01000162.1, read as the reverse complement.
GATGACAAGACTGAAATCCTCTTCAACAGCCTTGCGCTCGGCTCGGAGGGAGTGTCGATCGTCACAGACGTAGCCATCACCAAATGCGGTCAGAACATGATCGAAAAAGCCGGTGGCGCAATGAAGGATTTCACCAAAACCCGCACCGGGCTGCGCCTCAGTCGTTCGGGCGGGCTTATCGGCGGTGCAATCACGTTGCCGTTCGACATCATCGGCGCCGTCAAAGAATTCAATGCCGCCAGCAATACAACCGGCAAAGAAGCCATGGATCATTACGTCAGTTTCGGTTTGAACATCGCCAGTGCCGCCATGACCGTCATTCTCGGCAGCGCTGCAATGGCGGGTTTCTCCTTCGCCGGTCCGGTCGGCCTCGCGGCGGGTGCGATGATGGCGTTAGGATCTCAAGTCTACGGTGCCGTGCGCATGGTCGATGAAATCGATGACTATATCGAACTCACCGTTGAAGAGCGGTGGCGCACCGGATGGTTTTCCTTCGTACCGTTCATGGACATAGACCAGGACATCAAGAACCGCTACGAACTGGCCAAAGCCAAGATCGAAACCGCCAGACAACTGCAAGTAAACGCGAAAAAGCTGCTCGAAGATACGCGCAAAGGCACCCCCGAAGCCATCGTGCACGGAAGCTATGAACATCGCATGAAGAAAACACGCCAGCATGTGAAGCATTGGTGGGGGCTTCAAAGCATGCCGATTGTCCATGTTCCCGAAGTGGTCGGCCTTGACGACACGATTGATGCTCGGGACGGGGTAACGGCTCAGACACCCGGCGCCATATTGGGGACGGCGGGCGAAAACAAAGGCATTCGATGGATGTTGGGCAGTGGTAAAGACACGATCACTGGCGTCAAGGCAAAGCCCAATGATTTTTATTACACCGAAGGAATAAAGAACATTACCGGAGGTGATAAAGACGACAAGTTCATTGTCCAGAATGCAGCGGACGACTTGGTAAGACACACTGCAAGCAGTGAGTTTTCCCGACTGAAAGGTGGCACCGGCAACGACACCTTGATAATGGAAGGCACACAGTGGCATCCGATCACTGGCCGCGGCTACGACATCGATCTTGCGGCAGGAACCTTGCAAATCTACACGCCGAATCGGGACCCGTCTGTGGTGGATGGCGAGACGTACTCTTTCAAGGCACTGCTCGAAAGCATTGAAAACCTGCAGACGTTGCAAGGGGGAAGAACTGTCGTCACAGGCACCGGGGCCTCCAATGTGATCAAGTCAAGGGGGGCGGACATTATCGATGCCGGTGCCGGTAACGACTTGATTTATCTGTACAACGCAAACGCCAAGGCATCGGGGGAATCTGGAGTGGATTACTACCATGTGGAATTGGCGGAGGGCTCGGTCATCATCTCGGAAGATGGTGCAGATGAAAGTGAAATTTCGCTGGGCTGGCGAATGGACCAGATCGAAAAATGGGAAGTGAACGAGTGTCGGCTGGTGGTCACATTGAACTTTGACTTTCCATACGGCCGTACAAGCACCATAGCCCTTGAGAACATATATAAAGTCGAGGATGGCCGTCGAGTTTTGCACAATGACAAATTTACCATCATTACCGGGGATCATTATCAACTGAGACCGGACTTGCCTGAAACTATCGAACATGACAATCCGCTCAGGGTAAACACATACAAGATCAAGGACGGATACCCTGGACCAATGACTATTGTCCACTCGAGTGACTGCGAGGTACCCACCCACAAGAACACCCATTACTATGTTCAGCGTTACAACCAGAGCACTCGATTCATAACAGGCAGACTCCCCCACCCCAATTACGGCACCCGCATCTTTCTTGATTACGACTATGCCGAGATGACCAGTGCACATGTTGCCTTTGCCACGACTCCGTCGATCTTGATGAATGAAGCGGCAGACAAGAACAAGGTCAATGTCTCTTGCGATTTTCTGTTCTACTTCGGCGAGAGCCTGTTGCAGATTGCGGGCGTCAGCCAGCACGCAGAAACAACGCTGGATGCTGCCCTGAAGAGCGCTGCCGCCAACGTCTCCACCCATGGCTATATTCTGATATTTCGTGATGGCATATCCCATAGACTCACTCTTGAAGAGAAGTACGCCGTGCCTCCGACACACTACGAGCACAGCGTGACCGCCAATACGCTGACCAGTCACACCCTGGACTTTCCGCTCAAGACAAACCCCGATGCAGTTTTTGAAATCCCCTTCACACTCCCCAAGGAACTGGACCTTCGCGAAAGTTGTGTCAATGTGCAGCCTGTAGCCGAACAAATTGCCATCGACTCGCTTGAAGGTAAAGGTGGTATCTATTTAGTGCATTTGCTTGAGAACAGAGTGTTGCGTATCTCCACTCCAGACGGTTTGGCAACTGCGAAAGTTCGGTTGAACAATTCGTCCACGTGGCAGATCGATGCCACCCAGATCAAAAACTTCGCAATCGAGCTGGCCGGAAACAAGCTGTACATCGGAACGGTCACAATTCATTTGCCCGAGTACGGCCCTGACGATCTCATCGATCAGATTTTCGTCATAGGGCCAAAAGGTGTGGTACATACCGTGGATCTGGCGTTCGATCGGGTTTATGTCGACAGCCTCGACGCCTCATTCTTTGAGCCGCCTACTACCGCAGAGCTGCCCGAAGAGTTTTCTGCGATTGCTCAACGCGATCTGTACGTACGCAATATTGCAATGGCCGACGGCACTAGAGGCAGGTTGAAATACAACCTCACGAACCGCAAGTGGATTCTGGACAATAACAAATCTCGAGAAATATCTTATTCGCAACTGGTACTGAACCTCTGCGATCACAGGAAACCACCGGCGCCACCATTAGACTTCCCCGATAATTGACCGCTGGCCAATCGGCATCAGTGCTGAACAAACCGGCCCTCGGGCCGGTTTGTTGTTTTCAGGCCACGTTCTCCAGATTCGCCTGCCGCACCACGGCGGCCAAGCGCTTCAACCCTTCGTCCAGCCGCACCGGATCAATGTGGCTGAAATTCAAACGCAAATGCCCGTGATGGTTGTCCGGCTCTGGAAAGAACGGCTCGCCCGGCATGAACGCTACGTCATTGGCCAACGCCTCGTTGAGCAATGTTCGCGTATCCAGCGGCTGCTTCAGCGTCAGCCAGAAAAACAGTCCACCCTGCGGCATGTTCCAGTCCGCCAGATCAGCAAAATGTCTTTCCAGCGCTGACTGAAAAGCATCGCGACGCTGCCGATAGAAATCCCGCAGTTGGCCCAAGTGCTGTTGATATTGCTCTGTGCCGATCCATTGCAGCGCCTGCCACTGACCGATGCGATTGGTGTGCAGATCCGCCGATTGCTTGAGTTTGAGCAGATGCGCAAACAGATCCGCACTGGCAATCAGATAACCGACACGCAAGCCAGGGAGCAAGGTTTTCGACACGGTGCCGGTGTAGATCCAGCTGGTTTTCTTCAATCGCGCGGCAATCGGTTTAGCACTGCCGCCATCGAAGGTCAGTTCGCGGTACGGCTCGTCTTCGATAAGGGTGACGCCGAATTCGTCGAGCAATGCGGCGACCGCTGCGCGCTTGGCCTCGCTATAGCGCACCGCAGAGGGATTCTGGAAAGTCGGTATCAGGTAGATGAAGGCTGGGTGATGGTGTTCCAGCCGACTGCGCAATTGCGCCAGGTTGGGGCCGTCGGCTTCCTGCGGCACAGTCAGGCAATCGGCGCCGAACAGCTGGAAGATTTGCAACGCGGCCAGATAAGTTGGCGCCTCCAGCAGAATCTCCGTGCCCTTGTCGATGTACAGCTTGGCGGCCAGATCCAGGGTTTGCTGGGAGCCGCTGACCACCAGTACCTGACTCGCCTCACAGTTGAGACCGAGCGCCCTCGCCTCTGCCGCCAAGGCCTCGCGCAAAGCCGTCTCGCCTTCGCTCATACCGTACTGGCCAAGGGATAACGGCATCTCGGCCCATTGCACTTTGGGCAGCATTGCTTCAGCAGGCAGACCGCCGGCGAATGACATCACCTCCGGACGCTGAGCGGCGGCGAGGATTTCTCGGATCAAAGAACTTTTCAGGCGCGAGACACGTTCGGAAAAAGCCATGGAAGTCACCGTAGCGAGGGATGCGAAAAGTGAGTCAAACTGATTGACTGAAACTACGACAGCTGAAGCGAGTACGTCAACATGCTTGACCTTAAAAACCCGTCCATTCAGCAACAGGCCATGGAAGCGTTTTTCTTCGGCTATCAGGCGTTCACCGCCAAGGCCGATGAAATGCTCGAGCGCCGCGGCCTCTCACGGGTGCATCAGCGCATCGTGTTTTTCATCGCGCGCTATCCGAACCTGAGCGTGAAAGAGCTGCTGGCCCTGCTCGGCGTGAGCAAACAAGCGTTGAACATGCCCCTGCGCCAGTTGCAGGAAATGCACCTGGTCGACAGCGTCGCTTCGCAGACGGACAAGCGTAAACGTCTGCTGGAGCTGACGGCGGAAGGTTTGAAATTCGAGCAAGCGTTGCGGCGTGAGCAGGTGAAATTGCTTGAGCGGGTGTTTGCCGAGGCTGGGGAAGCGGCGGTGAATGGCTGGCTGGCGGTGAATTTGGCGCTCGGGAACGGTCAGACACATCTCGATTGACTATTCGGGCCTCATCGCTGGCAAGCCAGCTCCCACAATGATCTGTGGATGTCCACAAAACCTGTGGGAGCTGGCTTGCCAGTGATGGGATCCTCAAAGCGATATATCACTATCGACGGAATTTTCGGAAACAAAACAAAAAACAATATTTGCTTTATTTGTACACAAAAGCATAATCCACTGCGTGCGAGTTCCTGACTACACGGTCAACAAATTCGCGTATGCCTCAAAGGGCCGCTGCCACCCCTCATGGGTCCGGCCCTGGAAATAACAATAAAACTCTTGAGGAGTACTCGCTGTGGAAAGCCGCAAATCCGAAGCACCGCCGCTCGAGCTCACGCCGCCATTACGCAATGGCCTGCTGGAGCGTCTGTTCAAACTCAGCTTGCATGGCACCACGGTGAAGACCGAGCTGATTGCCGGTCTGACAACCTTCATCACCATGGCTTACATCATTTTCGTCAACCCGAACATCATGGCCGACGCTGGTATCGATCACGGTGCGGCGTTCGTCGCCACCTGCATCGCTGCCGCATTGGGCTGCCTGTTGATGGGGCTCTACGCCAACTGGCCGGTCGGCCTCGCACCCGGCATGGGCCTCAATGCGTTCTTCACCTACACCGTGGTCGGCACCATGGGCTACAACTGGGAAACCGCGCTCGGCGCAGTGTTCGTTTCGGGCGTGCTGTTCATGTTCCTGACCTTTTCACGGATTCGCGAGTGGCTGCTCAACAGCATTCCGGTCAGCCTGCGTTTTGCGATGGGCGCCGGTGTCGGTCTGTTCCTGGGCCTGATCGGGCTGAAGACTGCCGGTATCGTCGTCGACAGCCCGGCGACGCTGATCAAACTCGGCTCGCTGCGTGAACCTGGCCCGCTGCTCGCCGCGATCTGCTTTTTGATGATCGCGATCCTCAGTTACCACCGCGTCTTCGGTGCAATCCTGATCAGCATCATCACCGTCACTCTCGCCGGTTGGGGTCTGGGCCTGGTGCACTATGAGGGCATCATGTCTGCCCCACCGAGCCTGGCGCCGACCTGGATGGCGATGAACGTCGCTGGCGTGTTCAACGTCAGCATGATCAGCGTCGTGCTGGCCTTCCTTTTCGTGCATATGTTCGACACGGCGGGTACGTTGATGGGCGTGGCCCAGCGCGCCAATCTCGTCGCCGCGGACGGTCGCATCGAGAACCTTTCCCGAGCCATGAAGGCCGACAGCGCATCCAGCGTATTCGGCGCCGTGGTCGGCGTGCCTCCGGTGACGAGTTACGTGGAAAGCGCCGCTGGCGTGGCCGCTGGTGGTCGGACTGGTCTTACCGCCGTTACCGTGGGTGTGCTATTTATAGCGGCAATGTTTTTCGCCCCGCTGGCTGGCATGATTCCCGCTTACGCCACCGCAGGTGCACTGATTTATGTGGCAATGCTGATGATGGGTGGCATGGCCCACATCGAATGGGACGAAGCGACCGACGCCATTCCGGCAATCGTCACGGCGATCATGATGCCGCTGACCTTTTCGGTTGCCGACGGCATCGCGCTGGGCTTCATCACCTACGTGGCGTTGAAGGCCGGCACCGGCAAGTACAAGGAAATATCCGTCAGCCTGTGGGTGCTCTGCGCGATTTTCATCGCCAAGTTCATCTTCCTGTAAGCGCTGCGCGGTTCAGGTTTCAAACCAGCCTCACCCTTACGGGTGGGGCTTTTGTGCATCTCGATAACAACAAAGGAGCAAAGCGATGAGTCTGGAAACCTGGCTGCTGTTCAGTGGCGCCGCACTGGTGGTGATCCTGATCCCGGGGCCACTGTCGTTGCTGATGATCAGCAACAGTCTTAATTACGGTTTGCGCCGCTCGTACCCCGCTTTCCTGGGCGGTGTGATCGCCTCGATCTGCCTGCTCAGCGCTTCGGCACTGGGGCTTGGCGCGTTACTGCTGGCCTCTGAACAGTTGTTCAGCGCACTGAAAATCGTCGGCGCGCTGTACCTGTTCTATCTCGCCTGGCAGAGCTGGCAGCAATCGCGCCAGCCGGCGGTGGGCGCCGAAGTGCCGCAAGCTGCCCCGGTACCGCGCTTCCGTACGCTGTTCGGGCGCGCCTTCGTATTGGGTGCAAGCAATCCGAAGGACATCCTGTTCTTCGCCGCGTTTCTGCCGCAGTTCCTCAGCGCCAACCAGCCGTTTTTGCCGCAACTGCTGATCATGATCGTGACCTGGGTGGTGCTCGATCTGTGCTGCAAACTGGCTTACGGTCTGGGCGCGCACGGTGCCGCCCGCTATCTGCGTAGCGGCAAGGGCCAGAGCTGGTTCAACCGCATCAGTGCAGGTCTGTTCGGCGGGGCCGGCGCGGCTTCTCTACTGAGCAGTCACTGATCGGTACTGCGATCTCCATATCAAGCCATCCCGATCGAATGGATTCGAAAAAGGCTGGCTTTTATGCTCCAGCAACTTTCAGACAAGTTGATCAACGACACGCAATACACCGCAACAACCCTGCGATATACAGCCCATTAAACTTCGCCGTAAGATCCGCATCTGCTTAAATGATTTCACGCCAGAACAAGGATGTTCAAATGGCCAGTCTTATTAAAAAATCAATCATCCTCACTTCCGTACCAGAGCCGAACAATAATCCCCGCGGCGACCGAGCCGTGATCACTGACATGGTTTTCGCAACCAATGCCCACACGGATTCGACCATCGACATTTCGGCCACTGCAGCAACTCAACTGAAACTTGTAGACGATCTGTTCGGGCCTTTGCAACTGGGTGAAGTTTCAATAACACGAGTGTCGCTGAACGCGCTCGGGGCGACCTTCGATGGCCAACCGCTAAACGGTAAAAATACGTTCTTTCGGCGTCCGCGCCACTCGTTCATCAATACTTTGCAGTTCAGCGCTCCGAATATAGAGCGCTATATAACTTCCTATACGGGGCGGGACAGTTATTTACTGTCCACGCTGCTGTTCGAAATGGCCAGCCGGCGACCGTTGACCGCCCCGCCTCTCATTCGCGATCCCGCGCCGAGCGACACGGATCAATTTCCATACCGAACAAAACTGGCAAAGCTTTTGAACTCGGCGCAAAAACTCGACCTGCGTCACGCACGATTGCCAAAACACCACCCGCGCTGGGTAGCAGCGATCAAGAGTTACACCACACTCGGCTCAAGTGTGGGTATTCAGGGATTTGGCATCTTCATGGGCCTGCGCGGGATCGTTGATGCCATCAAGGCCGACAATAAAACCGAGGTGGCGATAAACAGTGTCGGTATTGCTTCGGAGGGCGCCTCCATTGCAAGTGATGTGGCGGTTAACCGTATCGCTACTCAAATGCTCAATGCAGGCCAGAACGCCTACCGCGACTTTGCCAAAACCCGATTTGCCGTCAGGCTCGGGCGCTCCGGAGGCCTGATTGGCGGCGCGTTTACCTTGCCCTTCGACATCTTCACCGCAGTCAGATCGTTGAACGCCGCCGAAAACGCAACCGGCAAGGAGGCCATGGATCACTATGTGAGCGCCGGTCTCAGCGTTGCGAGTGCAGCCATGACGATCATTCTGGGCGCGGCGGCGATGGCCGGATTCGCCTTCGCGGGCCCTGCCGGACTCGCAGCCGGCGCCATTCTGGCGATCGGTTCACAAATCTACGGGGCCGTGAGAATCGTTGACGAGATTGATGACTACATCGAGCTGAGTGTCGATGAGCGCTGGCGCTCGGGCTGGTTTTCGTTCTGCATGATGGATCTCGACGAGGATATTCAGGATCGCTACTCTCGGGCGACAGCCATGATCCAGCACACTCGGCAGGCAAAGGAAACCGCCAGGAAATTGCTCGATGGCGCGCTCAAGGACAGTATCGAAGCCATTGTCAACGGCACGGTTGACGTTCAGCTCAAGCCAACACGGGTGTGGAAGCGTAACTGGTGGACCAAACAGGATGCCTGGGAATGGATCAATGTCCCGGTGATCAAGGGCGGCGATGACTCGATTGACGCCCGCGCCGGCGTCAATTCTGACACTCCCGGCGCCGAGCTCGGTATTACGGCGCAGAACAAGGGTGTTCTGTGGCTTATAGGCGACGGGCGCGACTCGATTCGTGGGGTCGAAAACAAACCCAACAGTTTCCATTACAGGTCCGGAAGAAAGGAACTGACGGGAGGCACCAGCGATGACCGCTTCGTCTTCGAGGGAGCTGCGGATCTGCTCCGCCAGCCAGCAGACGTAGCCGAGCATTCCACGCTCAGGGGTGGAGCAGGTAACGACACGCTGGCGCTCGGCGGCATCCTGCATAATCCGCGCAGACCCGACATCGGCTTCGACGTCGACTTGCCCGCAGGTACGCTGCATACAATGCAGCCGGATATCAGCGCTGAAGACGGCGTCAGATACTCTTTTCACAGTTTGATCGAAAGTATCGAGAACGTTGAGACCGTGGACTCTGCCGCCAGCATTGTCACAGGCACCGACGACCGTAACGTCATCAAGTCACGCGGTTACGACACAATCAAGGCCGGTGCAGGCGACGACCAGATTTACCTGCTGCACCGCGGTGCAACTGCTTCGGGAGAAGCGGGTATCGACGAGTATTTCATTGAGCATCAGAGCGGTCGTTTCTCTATTGACGAAGATGGCAATGATCAGTCTTTCATTATGTTGAACTGGAACAAGGATTTGATCGAAAGCTGGAGTATCGACAAGGGCTCGCTGGTCATTGCCTCAAAATTCGACTTCTTCGATACCCCGCAAAACATCGTCACCATTGACGGCGTATACAAACAAGAGCTCGCCCAATATCAGCTGAAGAACAAATTGCTGACGTTCATCACCCGTGATGCTTTCTATCTCCAGCCAATACTTCCCGAACAAATTGAAAGCGATGACCTCGTCGATATCGAGATAACGGTCATCAAACATGGGAACCCGCCAAAAGCAACCATTCTTTTTGACTCGCATTATCTGATCAATGATCAGAATGATCACAGTTACTACATTCCTCGCTCCGCGAAGAGCATCGATTTCTATTCGGTGAAACGCGATGACGCAGTGACCAGACTTTATCTTGACTATGCCAGCAATGAACTGACGAAAGTCGAAGAGCATTATTCTGCACGCCAGTCGGATGCCAAAAACGATCTGGTGGCCGGATGCAATCTTGTTTATCACTTCGGTGCAAAAACCTTGGGCCTGGCCAATTTTTCCTTCGCCAGGGGCGGTAGCGACCCCATGAACATGGAAAAAATCCTGCGCACCATGGCTTGCACCCCGAATCAGCGATATCTGCTTGTCTTCAGCGACGGGGTCGCTGCCAATGCGACTCTTTCGTCGCAGAGCCATGTGATACCAGAGGGCCAGACCTACCAACACCATGCTTTCACAAAATGGGTTCAGGAAGCTCCGCTGCCATTGACGATGCGCAAAGGCGACTACTTCTACGACCTGCCGGAAAACGAAGCTCACAACATGAGCGCGCACTCCGAATGTGCGCAGCTGTTCTCCTACTCTGGCCAGACTGCGATGGAATGTTTCGAGGGCCATGGCGCGACCTATCTCATGCATCTGGCGGCCGACATGATAATCAGGCTCTCGACACCCGGCGCTCTGGCCACGGCTGAAATCCGACTGCCTCGTTCATCCACCTGGGAGCTGGACGCGACGAAACTCGGCAAGGTCGATATCACCCTGGAAAATAACCAGTTGCGTATCGGTACCTGCGTTATCCACTTGCCCGTTTATGGAAGTGAAGACCTGATCGACCAGATTCAGGTGATTACCGAGTACGGGGTTGTGCATACCGTCGACCTGTCTTTCGACCGGGTCTACCTGGATGGACTTGACGGCCGTTTTTTTACCGAGCCCGACGCATCCAGAGTATTGCCCGAAGCACTGCTCGCCCTGGCAAACGAGGAGCTGCGCGGCCGACATATCGTCGCGGCCGCCGACGGGCAGGCAGTGAATTACAAATTCCCTGCGTACGGGTGGGTGCTGAGCAAGGACAGGTCGCGCATCGAGTCATCAGAACTGTGGGTTCTGCACCAGTGCGTCCATTTGCGCCCCGATCTCTTCAAACCACAACCGTCGATGACTGCGGCCTGAATCGGCATCAGGCCGACGTCATCGATTACTCCGAGGTTTTCGCAGCCGGGTCTCTCCGCCTGTGAACGCCTGTGCTCACTTGGCATTGGGGCGCCTCCTGGCGCTTCACGCCTTCATTTACACGAGTTTTTCCAATGGCCAAACCGCCCAAGAAATTCGCAACACCCCCAATAACCGATATATCTGCAACCACAACGACAACGACAACGACATCCACAACCACACGAACCGTAGAGACAACCTCAAGCCGCGCCATAACGGCAACGGTTGATGCTTTTGTGTCTCGCCCCGGCTCCACGGTTGCGCACGTCACGCAAACCACACAAGGTCCGGAGACTCGCCAGGCGGCTGTGGTTGTGACCCCGATGCCTGACCGAACTGTCACTTCCCCTGACGCCGCTAACCGGTCGATCGCCTGGCCCCAGAGTCGCCGCGACGAGTTGACTCCTTTTGGGGAAAACACGGGCTTGTTTACCGGGCCTGATCAACGCATTTATGCGCAAATCGCAGACGAGGGCCTTTTTGTTGTCGAGCGGAATCAGCAAGGCCGATATTACGTGCCGTTGACTTTTGCGCCAGGCGTTCCCGGCCCCCTGCTGGCGAAGATCGACGGCCAGGCGAGTTGGCGCATTCAGCGTCCGGGCTGGCAAACATCGCCCGAACAGGGTGAGACATCCGCTGCGGCGCAAACCCCGACGTACATTTCCATCGAAGATGCAAAAAGACTGACTGCGGCTGAGATGGACACCAATGGAGTGCGGTACAACAAGCTCAAGCAGACTTTCGTCACTACGGTTGACGGCACGGTCATGGTTCGCAAAAACCAAAACGGCGAATATCAGCAAGCATTTGCATCAACGAGTGAGGCGCCGGAGATATTTTTTGAACAGATTTACGGAACGGTCTTCTGGCGACGGAAAACCTTGCACACTGCATCGACCGAGACCGCGAATGCCGGCCATCCCGCCAGCGCTGAGCCCACCGAAGCAATAGCCGGCCCAAGCAAGCGGGCAAGAGTTGAAGAGCCAACCCAAGCGTCGTCTGGCACACAGGACGAAGAGGCTAAGCTTGCATGGATTCGCTGGGGTCTGTTGAACACCCCACCAGTGGCATCGGTGCAAATGGGCCATCTGCACTATCCCATTGTGCCAGTAGGCTCCAATAAGGCACCGCAGATCTTTTTCGTTCTTAACCCCGAGTTCATGCCAACCGACTTCAACTCCTTCGAAAACATGCTGCAAACCGCGCCCCACCTGCAACCGGTGGCGGCGTATCGATTTGGCGTCAACCCGGGAGAAGTTCATCCCGGTGACCTTCTTTTCCAACAGCCCTTATGGGCAACCGTCAGGCAAATGTTTCCCGGCTTGTCCGACCTCACCGCGCGAGCGGTGGCAATAAGGATGTACGAAACTGCTGACAATTCTTCAACCATCACTGGTACCGGGCTGGTCAACATTCACACCATTCTGAATCAATGGAAGTACCCTGCGTTTGCCAACGCCACAGAGTTCGCCGACCCGGTGAGCATGCTGGCGGTGGCACCTTATACCGAGCGCGCTGGAAAACGACTGATTCGATTGCCCTCGCAGACTGACGCCGAGTTGCTGCGGCTGACGTTCGATCCGCAGGGATCGCCGGTTGAATGGCATCACTACACGACCGACCCGACAGAGCTGAACCTGCAGCGCCTGCTCAGCGCGCTGCTGAGGCGCAGCGGGTATGACATCTATCCAGTGCCGCACGAACGCGGCGCGCCGACGCTGGTATTCAAGGGTGCTCAAAATGACCGGGTGTTCTTGCTGAAGGGCGCCGTCGATCATTCAGACCTTTCCCCTACGCCGGCCGATGAATTGACGCAGCCCGGTCTTCCCGCCAGAGTTGGCCCCGAAGCCTTTGAGGCCCTGACCGAAGCCGCGGCACAAAAAAAACTGACCTGGCTGCTCGGCGGTGTGCTGAAGGTCGACGGCGTTCCCGACTCGGTGTTCATCGTTCGCGAGCGCTAAAGGTCACCCCCGAGCGTCGTGATCGCAGACTCTGCGTTCACAATTGATCGGTAGGTAAAAAAACGCATAAAAAAAGCCCGCAGTGTGAGCGGGCGAAAGACCAAAGAAGCTATATGCGCAGTCGCTTCCCGGTGGGGGCAGCTGCTTGGGGGTCAGCTGCCCCGATAAGTGGAATAGCTGTAAGGCGAAATCAGCAGGGGCACGTGATAGTGCTCCTGCTCGGCGCTGATGCCGAAGCGCAGCACCACCACGTCCAGGAAGGCCGGCTCGGGCAGTTGCACGCCACGGGCGCGGTAGTAATCGCCGGCATGGAACTGCACCTGATAAACCCCGCTGCGGTAATCATCGCCCTGCAGCAACGGCGCATCGACCCGGCCATCACTGTTGGTTGTCGCACTGGCGACCAATTCCAGGTGCGATCCTTCAACGCGGTACAGCTCGACCTTGATCGAGCTGCCCGGGCAACCGTGTGCAGCGTCCAAAACGTGTGTTGTCAAACGTCCCATTGATTCTGCGCGCCTGGCCGCAACAAGCGGTCAGACTTCGCGCCTCCCGAAGTCAGTTGAAAAGGAGACCGCACCGTTTCGGAGCACGAAACGCTGCGGCGAGCGACTGATTAAGACACTTTTCAAAAAAATTGTACACAATAAAAACGACATTTTTCGCGTCACCCCCGCCATGCGGGCCTTAATCGTCAATTCGCAGGCAAAGCGCCTGATCATTGAACCTTCTATTCATTAGCTGACTGGTCAGGCAGGTTTCTTGCAGGCTTGAACCGTTAGCAGCAAAAGATGACAGCCGGTGAAAAATGCGAAAATTCAGGCTTACAAAATGTAAATAAAGTTGTATACAATCAGCCCATCGCTGTGACGCCAGCCTGCCAGGCCGCCACACCAATCTGTCAACGTACAAGAAGGAAGACTGCAGTGAGCGCTGACTACCCACGCGACCTGATCGGTTACGGCAGTAACCCTCCTCACCCACACTGGCCGGGTAATGCCCGGATCGCCCTGTCCTTCGTGCTCAATTACGAAGAAGGCGGCGAGCGCAACATCCTGCACGGCGACAAGGAATCCGAAGCCTTCCTCTCCGAAATGGTCGCTGCTCAGCCGCTGCAAGGCGCGCGCAACATGAGCATGGAATCGCTTTACGAGTATGGCAGCCGTGCCGGCGTCTGGCGGATTCTGAAGCTGTTCAAGGAATTCGACATTCCGCTGACCATCTTCGCCGTGGCCATGGCCGCCCAGCGTCACCCGGACGTGATCCGTGCGATGGTCGAGGCCGGCCATGAAATCTGCAGCCATGGCTACCGCTGGATCGACTACCAGTACATGGACGAAGCTCAGGAACGCGAGCACATGCTCGAAGCGATCCGCATCCTCACCGAACTGACCGGCGAACGTCCGCTGGGCTGGTACACCGGCCGTACCGGGCCGAACACCCGTCGCCTGGTCATGGAAGAAGGCGGTTTCCTCTACGACTGCGACACCTACGACGACGACCTGCCCTACTGGGAGCCGAACAACCCGACCGGCAAGCCGCATCTGGTGATCCCCTACACCCTCGACACCAACGACATGCGCTTCACCCAAGTGCAGGGTTTCAACAAGGGTGACGATTTCTTCGAATACCTCAAGGACGCGTTCGACGTGCTTTACGCCGAAGGTGCCGAAGCGCCGAAAATGCTTTCGATCGGTCTGCACTGCCGCCTGATCGGCCGTCCTGGTCGCCTCGCTTCGCTCAAGCGCTTTATCGAATATGCCAAAAGTCATGAACAGGTGTGGTTCAGCCGTCGCGTCGACATCGCGCGTCACTGGCAAGAAACCCACCCGTACCAAGGGACTGCAAAATGAGACGCTTTCAAACCCTGCAACCGTCGACCCTGAGCCGCGACGCTTTCGTCAAAGCCTTCGCCGACATCTACGAACATTCGCCATGGGTGGCCGAAAAGGCCTACGACCTCGGTGCGGACGCTTCGATCGACGAGATCGAAACCCTGCACCAGCGCATGAGCGATATCCTGTTGAGCGCCGATCATGCCAGCCAGCTGGCCCTGATCAACGCTCACCCGGACCTGGCCGGCAAAGCTGCCGTCCAGGGCCAGCTTACCGCGGCCAGTACTGAAGAACAGTCGGGCGCGGGGATTCACCAATGCACGGCCGAAGAGTTCCAGCGCTTCACCGAGCTGAACGACGCCTACAAAGCCAAGTTCAAGTTTCCCTTCATCATGGCGGTAAAAGGCAGCAACCGGCATCAGATCCTCGCGGCGTTCGAAACGCGCATCAACAATTCGGTGGAAGCCGAGTTCAAATACGCGCTGGCGGAGATCAACAAGATAGCCCTGTTCCGTTTACTGACTCTTTAGCAAGCCTGGCCCGAGCGTGAATGAACGCGCAAACGCCCAGGGCCCTGCGAGCATCCCCAGCCAACTTATCAAAGGCAGACAAGAAGAATGAAAGCTTACGCCGTACCTTTCGAAAAATACGTCAACCTGGCCGACGCCCGTCTGGGCACCAAGATCATTTCGGTCACCGATGACTGGTTCGCAGACGCCAATCGTCTGTTCCAACCGACCCCGGCCGTATGGAAGGAGGGCGTGTTCGATGACAACGGCAAGTGGATGGACGGCTGGGAGTCGCGCCGCAAGCGCTTCGAAGGTTACGACAGCGCGGTGATCCGTCTGGGCGTACCGGGCTCGATCAAAGGCGTGGACATCGACACTTCATTCTTCACCGGCAACTACCCGCCATCGGCCTCGCTGGAAGCGTGCTTCCTGGCCTCGGGCGAACCGGATGAAAACACCCAGTGGACCGAAGTGCTGTCGGCCGTCGAGCTGCAGGGCAACAGCCATCACTACCATGAAATCAGCAACGACAAAGCGTTCAGCCACCTGCGCTTCAACATCTACCCGGACGGCGGTGTTGCCCGTCTGCGTGTGTACGGCATTCCGTTCCGCGACTGGTCCGCTGTGGGCGACAACGAGCAAGTGGACTTGGCAGCAGCCCTTAACGGTGGCCGCGCCCTCGCCTGCTCCGACGAACACTTCGGCCGCATGAGCAACATCCTCAACCCGGGCCGCGGCATCAACATGGGCGACGGCTGGGAAACTGCACGTCGTCGCACGCCGGGCAATGACTGGGTAATCGTCGCCCTGGGTCATCCGGGCGAGATCGAAAAAATCGTCGTCGACACCCTGCACTTCAAAGGCAACTACCCGGACACCTGCTCGATCCAGGGCGCGTTCGTGAAAGGCGGCACCGACAGCCAGATCGAAACCCAGTCACTGTTCTGGCGCGAACTGCTGCCAAGCCAGAAGCTGGAAATGCACGCCGAACACACCTTCGTCGAGCAGATCAAGGCACTCGGCCCGATCACCCACATCCGCCTGAACGTGTTCCCGGATGGTGGCGTGAGCCGCCTGCGTGTACTCGGCAAGGTCGCTAAATAAGGTTGAACCCGTTCGCGAGCAGGCTCGCTCCCACAGGGGATAGCATTCCAAAGGTGGGAGCGAGCCTGCTCGCGAAAGCGTCAGAACCAACAAAACAGAATCCGGAAAAGAAGAACAGCATGCGCACATTGACGATTGAACCGCTGACCAAAGAAGCCTTCGCCCCTTTCGGTGACGTGATCGA
>NZ_RAZO01000162.1:0-9867 GCF_004307535.1 Pseudomonas sp. Sample_9 | reverse complement strand
TGACGATTGAACCGCTGACCAAAGAAGCCTTCGCCCCTTTCGGTGACGTGATCGAAACCGACGGCAGCGATCACTTCATGATCAACAACGGTTCGACCATGCGCTTCCACAAACTGGCGACGGTCGAAACCGCTACGCCTGAGGACAACGCAATCATCAGCATTTTCCGCGCCGACGCGCAGGACATGCCGCTGACCGTTTGCATGCTGGAACGCCATCCGCTGGGCAGCCAGGCTTTCATTCCGCTGCTCGGCAACCCCTTTCTGATCGTGGTCGCGCCAGTTGGCGATGCACCTGTATCAGGCTTGGTCCGCGCCTTCGTCACCAACGGCAGGCAGGGCATCAATTACCATCGCGGCGTCTGGCACCACCCGGTGCTGACGATCGAAAAGCGGGATGACTTCCTGGTGGTTGATCGCAGTGGCACAGGCAATAACTGCGATGAGCATTTTTTCAAAGAGGATGAGCGGTTGATCCTCGCCCCCCACCAATAAGAGAAGGTCTGATCACTCGACAACAAGAGTGACAGGCGAGAGGTAAAGACTGTGGAAGCACATCTGTTGGAATGGCTGAGCCTGAGCGTGCGCTGGGTTCACATGATCACTGGCGTGGCCTGGATCGGCGCGTCGTTCTACTTCGTCTGGCTGGAGAACAACCTCAACCGCGTCAACCCGAAAACCGGCCTGGCCGGTGATTTGTGGGCGATCCACGGCGGCGGCATCTACCACCTGGAAAAATACAAACTGGCCCCACCGTCCATGCCGGACAACCTGCACTGGTTCAAGTGGGAAGCCTACTTCACCTGGATGTCGGGGATCGCGCTGCTGTGCGTGGTGTTCTACTCCAATCCGGTGCTCTACCTCGTGGCACCCGGCAGCGGCCTCAGCGGTCCTGAAGGCGTGGCCATCGGTATCGGCTCGCTGATCGTCGGCTGGTTCGTCTACGACTTCCTCTGCGATTCGGCCCTG
This sequence comes from Pseudomonas sp. Sample_9, assembly GCF_004307535.1. Lineage (NCBI taxonomy): Bacteria > Pseudomonadati > Pseudomonadota > Gammaproteobacteria > Pseudomonadales > Pseudomonadaceae > Pseudomonas > Pseudomonas sp. Sample_9. Next base: position 8,899 of record NZ_RAZO01000162.1, on the reverse strand, counting down.
GGCAAGAAACCTGCCCTGCTCGGTTTCATCCTGTTCGTGCTGATCATTGCCGCCGCCTATGGCTTCAGCAAAGTGTTCAGCGGTCGTGGTGCGTACCTGCACGTCGGCGCGATCATCGGCACCATCATGGTCGGCAACGTGTTCCGCATCATCATGCCGGCGCAACGGGCACTGGTTGCTGCGATTGCCGAGAACCGTACGCCGGATCCGGCCCTGCCGGCCAAAGGCTTGCTGCGTTCGCGTCACAACAACTACTTCACCCTGCCAGTGCTGTTCATCATGATCAGCAACCACTTCCCGAGCACTTACGGCAGCCAGTACAACTGGTTGATCCTCGCCGGGATCGCGGTGTTGGCGGTATTGGTGCGTCACTACTTCAACACCCGTCACGACAGCCACAAGTTTGCCTGGACCCTGCCGGTGGCAGCGGTGGGCATGATCTGCCTGGCCTACGTCACCGGCCCGACGCCGATGTCGACTGCACCTGAAGTGGCCAAGGCACCGGCGAAAATCGAGTACCAACCGCTGCCGGAGACGGCACTGGGCGGTGGCGCGAAACCGGCCGAAGCGGCGCAACCTGCGGCACCCGCCGCCCCTGCGGCGGCACCCGCGCAAGCCTCGAATGCCGGCCCCGGTTTCGACAAAGTGCACAACGTGATTCAAGAGCGTTGCACGGTGTGCCACTCGTCCAAGCCGACCAGCCCGTTGTTCAGCGCAGCCCCGGCCGGTGTGATGTTCGACACCCCCGAGCAGATCCGCCAGAACGCCGCGCGCATTCAGGCGCAAGCCATCACCACGCAGATCATGCCACTGGGCAACATCACCCAGATGACCCAGCAGGAACGTGACCTGATCGGTGCCTGGATTGCCCAGGGAGCGCAGACCAACTAAGCGAAAAAGCTTCGCGAGCAGGCTCGCTCCCACAAGGACACCTTGAGCCCCTGTGGGAGCGAGCCTGCTCGCGAATGGCCGCCGCAACGCGGTTTCCCCTGATGCAAAGAAACAGCTGCAAGCAACCCCGCAGCTGTTAATCACAAGAATAAAAAAGATCCGAGGTGTTGCATGTCCGAGCTGTCCAAAGCGCGCATCCCCGACGCACCCGCCATTCAGCGTTTGCCCCTTTTGCAACTGATCCTGGTCGGTCTGCAACATGTTCTGCTGATGTACGGCGGTGCCATCGCGGTGCCGCTGATCATCGGACAGGCCGCTGGCCTGAGTCGTGAAGAAATCGCCTTCCTGATCAACGCCGACCTGCTGGTCGCCGGCATCGCCACCATCGTGCAGTCGCTCGGCATCGGCCCGATGGGCATTCGCATGCCGGTGATGATGGGCGCCAGTTTCGCCGCAGTTGGCAGCATGGTCGCCATGGCCGGCATGCCCGGCATCGGTCTGCAAGGCATCTTTGGTGCGACGATCGCTGCCGGTTTTTTCGGCATGCTGATCGCGCCGTTCATGTCCAAGGTCGTGCGTTTCTTCCCTCCGCTGGTGACCGGCACGGTCATCACCTCGATCGGTTTATCGCTGTTCCCCGTGGCCGTGAACTGGGCCGGTGGCGGGGTCGACGCCGCGCAATTCGGTTCGCCGATTTATCTGGCCATCGCTGCGCTGGTGCTGGCCACCATCCTGTTGGTGCACCGCTTCATGCGCGGATTCTGGGTCAACATTTCCGTGCTGATCGGCATGTGCCTGGGCTACGTACTGTGCGGCGTGATTGGCATGGTCGACCTCAGCGGCATGGCCAGCGCACCATGGATTCAGTTCGTCACCCCGCTGCATTTCGGCATGCCGAAATTCGAGCTGGCACCGATTCTGTCGATGTGTCTGGTGGTGGTGATCATCTTCGTCGAGTCCACCGGGATGTTCCTCGCGCTGGGCAAGATCACCGGCCAGGAAGTCTGCCCGCGCATGCTCCGTCGTGGCTTGTTGTGCGATGCCGGCGCGTCGTTTTTCGCCGGTTTCTTCAACACCTTCACCCACTCCTCGTTCGCGCAGAACATCGGCCTGGTGCAGATGACCGGCGTGCGCTGCCGTTCGGTGACCATCGTTGCTGGCGGCCTGCTGATCGTCCTCAGCCTGTTGCCGAAAGCGGCGTTTCTGGTGGCATCGATTCCACCGGCGGTGCTGGGCGGTGCGGCGATTGCGATGTTCGGCATGGTCGCTGCTACTGGCATCAAGATCCTCCAGGAGGCCGACATCGGTGACCGCCGCAATCAGTTGCTGGTCGCGGTGAGCATCGGCATGGGCCTGATCCCGGTGGTGCGTCCGGAATTCTTCGCCCACCTGCCGCTGTGGATGAGCCCGATCACCCACAGCGGCATCGCCATGGCCACCCTCAGCGCGCTGACGCTGAACCTGCTGTTCAACATCCTCGGCGGCAAGGAGCGTGCGGCGATCAATGATTGCCATGCGCACTGATTGAAACCACCACACCACCTGTGGGAGCGAGCCTGCTCGCGAAAGCGCTGTGTCATTCAACATTGATGGCGACTGACACAACCGCTTCGCGAGCAGGCTCGCCCCCGGGGACTACGCAACTGCTTGTGCCTCAAACAATAAAAACAACAGGGAGCAACAGATGATCCGCACGCAAAGCAACGTTCTGTTGAGTGGCGGCCTGCTGGCCGCGAGTCAGGCCATGGCCGGCGATCTGCTGCTGTGGCAGAGCAACAGCCTCAGCTATCTGTACGGCAAGAACTTCGCGATCAACCCGTCGTATCAGCAGACGGTCACCTTCGAGCACGCCGACAAGTGGAAGTACGGTGACAACTTTCTGTTCGTCGACAAGATCTTCTACAACGGCAAGGAGGACCCGAACAAAGGTCCGCACACCTTCTACGGCGAGTTCACCCCGCGCCTGTCCTTCGGCAAGATCCTCGACCGCAAGATCGAGTTCGGTCCGATCAAGGATGTGCTGCTGGCGATGACCTACGAGTATGGCGAAGGCGAAAGCGAGGCCTACCTGATCGGTCCCGGCTTCGATCTGAAAGTGCCCGGCTTCAACTACGTCACCCTGAACATTTTCCGTCGCCAGACCGAAGGCCCGCGCCCCGGCGATGGCGTCTGGCAAATCACCCCCGCGTGGTCCTACAGCTTCCCGCTGGGCAATTCCGATGTGCTGATCGACGGCTACCTCGACTGGGTCGTCGACAACGACGAAAACTCACGCGGCACCTACCACGCCAACCTGCACATCAATCCGCAGATCAAATACGACCTCGGCAAAGCCATGGGCTGGAGCCAGAAGCAGGTGTACGTCGGCACCGAGTACAGCTATTGGAAGAACAAATACGGCATTGAAAACAGCCACTCGTTCGATACCAACCAGAACACCGCCAGCCTGCTGTTGAAGGTGCACTTCTGAGATGGCCCGCAACCGTGCGCCATGCCTGTCGTCGGTGCTCTGTTGCGGGGCACTTGAGCGCCGACCGAGGAGCCAGTATTCTCCGCGGCCTTCCGAATTCGCTCTAAAAAAAAGCCTGAATTCAATTTCTGACCGAAAAGCCAACTTATCCCGGCTGCGGTCAGTCCTGAGGCATCCCGAAAACACGCTCGTCGACTGTTTTTCAGCAGCCGAACGGGCGTTTTTTGGTTTTTCGAAAGCCTTGGCGCAGCTTTTGCTACCAGCATTCAAAGCTGACCGATCGGATGAAATTTGCGGTACGAAAAAAGGCGCCACAACAGAGCGCCGAACTTAAAAAAATAACGTGGAACACCTACTTTGGGAGCAACCGAATGAAACGTATGTGCACCAGCCTGATGCTGGCCGGATCGATGTTCGCCGGCGGCCAGGCGATGGCCGAAGGCCTGCTGCAGTGGCAGAACAACAGCCTGACCTACCTGTATGGCAAGGACTTCCAGGTCAACCCGCGCATTCAGCAGACCGTGACCTTCGAGCACGCCGATGCCTGGAAGTATGGGGACAACTTCCTGTTCATCGACAAGATCTTCTACAACGGCAAGGATGATGGCGGCGTCGGCTCCAACACCTACTACGGCGAGCTCAGCCCGCGCCTGTCGTTCGGCAAGATCTTCGATCAGAAACTGGCCTTCGGCCCGGTGACTGACGTGTTGCTGGCCATGACCTACGAGTTCGGTGAAGGCGATACCGAGTCGTACCTGATCGGTCCGGGCTTCGACCTGGCGATCCCGGGCTTCGACTACTTCCAGCTGAACTTCTATCAGCGTCACACCCAGGGCGCACGCGCCGGTGACAATGTCTGGCAGATCACCCCGGTGTGGTCCTACACCATCCCGGTGGGCAAATCGAACATCCTCATCGACGGCTTCATGGACTGGGTGGTCGACAACGACTCCAATTCCAAGGGCGACTACCACGCCAACCTGCACTTCAACCCGCAGGTCAAATACGACTTGGGCAAGGCGCTGAATTTCGGCGAGAAGCAGTTGTATGTCGGTGTTGAGTACGACTATTGGTCGGACAAGTACGGGATCAAGGACAGCCAGTACTTCAAGACCGATCAGAGCACCACGAGCTTCCTGGTCAAGTTCCACTTCTGACCCTGAAAGCTTCGCGAGCAGGCTCGCTCCCACATTCAGACCGAGTTCAAATGTGGGAGCGAGCCTGCTCGCGAAGGCCTCACCGCAGATTTCAGGCAGGAGCCACCGCTTCAGATATCCGCAAAAACCGGCACAGTTCCTCGCGCTTGGCCAACGCATCCCGCCGCCCCAACTCGATCAACTCGCTGCAATACCCCGCCTCGAACAGCAGATAACTGAGCACCCCCGCCCCGCTCGTCTTCGTCGCCCCCGGCCCGCGCAGAAACAGGCGCAACGCCGCTGGCAGCTCCTGGCGATGCCGCGCGGCGATTTCGTCGATTGGCTGACTCGGCGCAATCACCAGCACCTCCACCGGCGCCACACCCAGCGCACGGGTCGGCGTGCCGGCCGGGAGCAAATGACTGAACTGATTCAGACGCTGCAGCAACTCGATATCGCTCTCCAGACTGTCGATGAACGTGCTGTTGAGCATGTGCCCGCCGATCTGCGCGAGCGTCGGTTGCTGGCCGCTGTAGGCGCGCTCCAGCGGCTGCTGTGCATCAACGCCGCGCGGGTTGCCGCTGACGCCCACCACCAGCACGCGACTGGCACCCAGATGCAGCGCCGGGCTGATCGGCGCCGACTGGCGCACCGCGCCGTCACCGAAATACTCCTCGCCGATTTTCACCGGCGCGAACAACAGCGGAATCGCTGAACTGGCCAACAGGTGATCAACCGACAGCTGCGTCGGCACACCAATGCGTCGATGCCGCAGCCAGGCGTCGATGGTGCCGCCGCCCTGATAGAACGTCACCGCTTGCCCTGATTCGTAGCCGAACGCGGTCACCGCCACCGCATGCAACTGCTTGCGCGCGATGGATTCGGCGATGCCGGGCAGGTGCAGTTTTTCCTCGAGCAGTTCGCGCAGCGGCGAACTGTTGAGCAGCGCCACCGGCATCTGTCGACCGAGACCGAGCAGGCTGTGGCTGACGAAGCGGCTGGCTTGATGGATGACTCCAGGCCAGTCGCTGCGCAACACGCGGTGGCTGCGAAAGCCCTGCCAGAACTGGGTCAGGCGTTCGATGGCGGCGCGAAAGTCCGTGGCGCCACTGGCCAGGCTGACCGCATTGATCGCCCCGGCCGAGGTGCCGACGATCACCGGAAACGGATTGTCCGCGCCGACCGGCAGCAACTCGGCAATCGCCGCCAGCACCCCGACCTGATAAGCCGCCCGAGCCCCGCCGCCGGAAAGAATCAAACCTGTAACCGGTTCAGCAGGACTCATCGCAACACTCCAGGATGCTTGTCAGGACGGGTGAATCAACGGCGCTTGGGATAAAGCTTCGGCTCACCCGGCGGGCGACTCTTGAAGCGCCGATGCGCCCATAGATATTGCTCGGGGCAGGCACGCAAAGCGCTCTCGACCCACTGATTGATGCGGATGCAATCGGCCTCCTCGCTTTCGCCGGGGAAATCTTCCAGCGGCGGATGGATCACCAGGCGATAACCACTGCCGTCGGCCAGACGTTCCTGCGTGAACGGCACCACCAGCGCTTTGCCCAGCCGTGCAAACTTGGTCGTCGCAGTGACGGTGGCGGCCTGAATGCCGAACAGCGGCACGAAGATGCTCTGCTTGGCGCCGTAATCCTGATCCGGCGCATACCAGATCGCCCGGCCCGAGCGCAGCAGTTTGAGCATGCCGCGCACGTCATCGCGCTCCACCGCCAGCGAATCGAGATTGTGCCGCTCGCGGCCACGGCGCTGGACGAAGTCGAACAAGGGGTTTTTGTGTTCGCGGTACATGCCGTCGATGGTGTGCTGCTGGCCGAGCAGCGCCGCGCCGATTTCCAGGGTGGTGAAATGCGCGGCCATGAGGATCACGCCTTTGCCTTCGCGCTGGGCTTTCTGCAGATGTTCAAGGCCTTCGACGTGGGCCAGTTTCGCCAGACGCTCGCGCGACCACCACCAGCTCATCGCCATTTCAAAAAAGGCGATGCCGGTGGAGGCGAAGTTTTCCTTGAGCAGGCGTTTGCGCTCGGCGGCGGATTTTTCCGGGAAGCACAATTCCAGATTGCGCCGGGCGATGGTTCGCCGGTCGCTGGCGACGCGATACATCAGCGCGCCCAAAACTCGACCGATGGTCAGCAGCGCCGGATACGGCAACTGCACGATCAGCCACAAAAGCCCCAGGCCGCACCAGAGCGGCCAGAAGCGCGGAGCAAGATATGCTTTTCGAAAACGCGGGCGATCCATTAAAGCTTCCGTAAATACAGTGGCCGCGCATTCTACATCGTTCGACCCGGCTTGCGGCTCGCGGGCGTTCTCGTTATAAGTCTCGGCACTTTTAGTGACAAGCCGTTGTATGCCGACATGAGCCAAACCGACCCGTTAGACCAAGATCCCGTATTCCAGCTCAAGGGCAGCATGCTGGCCATCACTGTGCTGGAACTGGCCCGTAACGACCTCGAAAGCCTCGATCGGCAATTGGCCGCCAAAGTCGCCCAGGCGCCGAATTTTTTCAGCAATGCACCGCTGGTCCTGGCGCTGGACAAACTGCCGCCGAATCAGGGCGCGGTTGACCTGCCTGGGCTGATGCGCGTCTGCCGTCAACACGGCCTGCGTACCCTGGCCATTCGCGCCAGCCGCATCGAAGACATCGCCGCTGCCATCGCCATCGACATCCCTGTGCTACCGCCCTCCGGTGCCCGCGAGCGTCCGCTCGAAACACCGGAAGCCGAAGTCAAAAAGAAGCCGGAAAAGCCCCCTGAGCCGACGGTCAAACCGACCCGCGTAATCACCACGCCAGTACGTGGTGGCCAACAGATATATGCCCAGGGTGGCGATCTGGTCGTGGTCTCTTCGGTCAGTCCGGGGGCGGAACTTCTCGCCGATGGCAACATCCATGTATACGGCCCGATGCGCGGCCGAGCACTGGCCGGCGTCAAAGGTGACACCAAGGCACGGATTTTCTGTCAGCAATTGAGCGCTGAACTGATCTCCATCGCCGGTCATTACAAGGTCTCCGAGGATTTGCGTCGCGATCCGATGTGGGGCTCGGGCGTCCAGGTCAGCCTGTCAGGCGACGTGTTGAACATCATTCGGCTTTAACGGATACTGCCGCATTTTCCAAGCATCTCTAAAACGTAGCGAAAACGGCTCAAACGAAGTAGGAAAAAGGCCTAAAGCCAAATTCCAGCCAAGGCTGTCCGACTGCAGTAGTTTTCAAGAGATGTTTTTCAGGGGCTGAACAGTCCTTCTTCCTTAGGGGTGAAACACCTTGGCCAAGATTCTCGTGGTTACATCCGGCAAGGGTGGTGTGGGTAAGACCACCACCAGCGCCGCTATCGGTACCGGTCTCGCTCTGCGCGGCCACAAAACAGTAATCGTCGACTTCGACGTGGGCTTGCGTAACCTTGACCTGATCATGGGTTGCGAGCGCCGCGTGGTGTATGACTTCGTCAACGTGGTAAACGGCGAAGCCAACCTGCAACAGGCACTGATCAAAGACAAGCGCCTGGAAAACCTCTACGTACTGGCGGCCAGCCAGACCCGCGACAAAGACGCGCTGACCGTCGAAGGCGTGGAAAAAGTCCTGATGGAGCTCAAGGAACAATTCGAGTTCGTCGTCTGCGACTCCCCGGCGGGCATCGAGAAAGGTGCGCACCTGGCCATGTACTTCGCAGATGAAGCGATCGTCGTGACCAACCCTGAAGTGTCCTCGGTACGTGACTCGGACCGCATGCTCGGCCTGCTGGCGAGCAAATCGCGCCGCGCCGAACGTGGCGAAGACCCGATCAAGGAACACCTGCTGATCACCCGCTACCACCCGGAGCGTGTTGAAAAGGGCGAGATGCTCGGCGTTGAAGACGTCAAGGAAATCCTCTCGGTGACCCTGCTCGGCGTCATCCCGGAATCCCAGGCGGTGCTCAAGGCTTCCAACCAGGGCGTGCCGGTCATCCTCGACGACCAGAGCGATGCCGGTCAGGCTTACAGCGATACCGTCGACCGCCTGCTGGGCAAAGAAAAAGCCCACCGATTCCTCGATGTCGAGAAGAAGGGATTCTTCGAGCGCCTGTTTGGAGGTAGGTAATGAACCTTTTTGACTTCTTTCGTGCCAACAAAAAGCCAAGTACCGCCTCGGTAGCGAAAGAGCGTCTACAGATCATCGTGGCGCATGAGCGCGGCCAGCGCAGCACGCCGGATTACCTGCCAGCCTTGCAGAAGGAACTGGTCGACGTGATCCGCAAGTACGTCAACATCGGCAACGACGACGTACATGTTGCACTGGAAAGCCAGGGCAGTTGCTCGATTCTGGAACTCAACATCACCCTGCCCGATCGCTGAGTCGATTTGGCAGTCGCTACGGCGGCTCGGACTGTTGATGCTCGTGTAGGAGCCGCCG